>CAYGTG010000090.1:0-8401 GCA_964352485.1 uncultured Nannocystaceae bacterium
TCCGGAGGCATCGAGCTGGCGTTGCGCGACCATGAGCTCCTTGCCGTCGAGGTAGGCGTACGAGTTGAGCTCGCGAGGCGACACGGCTTCGATGGCGAGCGCATCGGCGAGGTCGCCGGCGGCGAAGGGCATCTTTGTGCCGTCGGGAAAGCCGGAGAACGCGACCGACCCAGACTTGCCCGCCGCGTCGACCCACTGGGCGGTGAGCTCGAGCGTGCCGTCCTTGTTCTCCTCGATGCGATAGGCGCCAGAGGCCGGCGGGTCGCCTTGCTCATACTGACAGCTCTGTGGAATGAGCTGCCACAGCCCGAGAAAGTCTCGATAGACGCGGTCCATCGCGGCACAGCCTAGCGCAAGTTTTTGGCACCAGGTGACATTGATGCGAGGGGCGTGTTAGGCACCGCTCATGATGCTTGCAAGCCGCTGGGTGGCACTCGGTCTGGTCGCGCTCTTGGGTGCGTGTGATGACGACGATGGTGGCGGCTCGGGCTCTGGATCGGCCACCGACGGGCCGGCGGCATCGAGTTCCACGGGAAGCGTCGCCCCGACCGGCGCATCATCGGCCTCGGCCGGATCCGGAGCGCAGTCGTCGACCTCGAGCGACGGCGACACGTCCGGCGACACGTCCGGCGACACGTCATCGGATGCGGACTCGTCGGGCAGCGCGACGCAGGGCTCGACCTCCTCGGATCTGCCCACGGGGTCTGCGTCTGACTCGGACAGTGGTCAAGATGGCGGGGGCAGCATCGACGTCACGCTCACCGGCTGCGACATCGACTTTGGCGGAACGATCATCGTCTCGTACAACGGCTCGCTCGGCGTAGCTTCGGTGTACGACAGCGGCGCATCGCTGACGGGGAGCTTCCAGTTTGACCTCGATGGCACGGGCAGCATGGTGCTCAGCAGCCAGCACCGGGTCGACACGGGCAACGTGATCAACATGGTCGACATCGGTCAGGGCACGTGGACCAACCTCGACTCCGACGCGCTCTCCGGCGGCCAAGACAGCATCGGCGGAACCCTCGATGTCAATGTCTGGAACCCGTCGCGTGGCCAGGCCGAGTTGACGTTCAACGCGGTGTCGCTGATGAACGTGGGCAACGGCAACGTGTGCACGATCGACGGAACGATCGTGGCCGAAGAGCTGTTGTGATCGGCGATGACACGGAGCTGGTGCTGGCGTAGGGACAACCTTCGAGCGACCCTGGGCCGAGTTCGCGTAGCAGTTGCTACTGCGAGGGCCGAGGGAGATGGCCGGTCTTTGCCAGAAGCTCCTCGTGCAGGCCGGGCTCGCGCGCGACCTGGACGAACCACCCGTTGCGCCAGGGCCACTCTTTGACCGCGCCGCGATAGTCCGGAATCGATCGAGAGTAGGCCCGCAGCCGCTCCTTGAGGGCATCGCGAGCGTCCTCACTCAGCGCCAGGTCAAAGGCGGGCATACCCAGATACAGCAGCTCGTCGGCGAGCTGGGTCAGCAGCGCGTCATGCTCCGCGACGACGGTTCCCACCGATGCGCCCGCGTGCTCGCACAGCAGACCAAAGCAGCAGTTCCAAAGCAGCTTCTCGAGCTCGGTGATCGCGAACGCCGTCGGATCCGGCGTGGAGGCAGGAACCTCGATGCTCCTCATCCAATCCGCCACCGCCTGTGCATGCGGCCCGACGAACGGGCTGTCGCCGCCGGGGCTCAGCGGTGCGCCGCGGGAGGGCACGGCGAAGAACAACAAGCCACGGGTGCAGCCGGTGAGTCCCCGCTGCGCAAGCCACGGTCGGAGCATCCCGTTTTGGGTGAACACGAGGCGGGCGTGCGCGGAGGTCGGCACCTTGTCCAGCACCGCGGCGAGGTCGTCGTTGCGAACCGCGATGAAGATCGGGGCATCGGTGCGCTCGATCGCATCCCAGCCCTCGGTGCGGCTCACCAACGTGTGCTCCAGTTCAGCCTCGGCAGCACGCTGTACAATGGCCCCACCGACTCGTCCGGCTCCGATGATGATCATGGGCCAGACATACCAGACTCAGTCGTACCGATGGACCACGCGGCGCACCTCGTCGCACGGCCGGCAAAGCGCGCTGGCCAGTCCGGTGTTTCGTCTGGTGCGCCCGGCCACGGCCTTGAACACCGGCCCGCTGAGGTCCTCGTCGCACTGCAGGCACGCGTTGAGCGATCCGTCGGGCTCGTGGTACGGCGCATCGAGAAGATCGAGGCAAACCTGCAGACACATCGTCCGCGTGTGCGTGGTGTTGTAGCCCCAGATTTGGGCGCACGGTTCGGTGAATCCCAACTCGCGCAGGCACTGTAGTTGTGCCTCTTCTCCGCCCGAAAGACCCATCAGCCCGCACGCGCGGACGGGTTCGGTGAGGTCGCCCTGGCGCATGTATACGGCGAGGTCTTGCAGCGGGGAGCACAGCCCACACGCGCCGTCGTGCGTGACCTGGGCACCGGCGGCTTCGGCGGCCGCGTCGTCGGAGAAGGTCTGCACGGAGTAGTCGCTGCCCTCGACCACTACCGCGCATACGGAGGACTCATCCAGCGGAAAGTCCTCGGGCGTCGCGTAGGGATCTGCGATCAAGGGGTCGAAGGCGGCGGTCAGCTGGAGCGCCTCCAGTGCGTCGATGTCGGCCGCGGTGTAGTCGGGGGCCTGCCAGCCGTCCAGGCAGGGGCAGGCAGGGCCGCACTGGTCGTCGGTGAGACCGGTGTTCTCGTTGGGCCGGCCGTACAGGGCGGAGCATTGCGGGCTGCCGCTGCTGCTGCTGTCTGCCGGGCTGGTGCTCGCGGCCGCGGTCGAGGTCGAGGCGTCGGTCGCCGAGGATGTACTGCCGGGCGCAGCGGTCGTGGTCTCGGCGGCAGTGGACTGCGAAGTCTCCTCGGATGCAGGGGAAGAGCTGCACCCCACCAGGAGCGCGAGGAGGATCGCTGCACGCTTCATCGACGACGGCAGGTTAGCATCGCGGTTCGTCAGGAGCCGAATCGTGCGCGGGCATCTCGAACCGCTTGGAGGTCCAGCGTGGTCACCGTGGTGACAGGCTCCTCCCCGGCATCGACGAGCACCTCGCCCCAGGGGCTGACCACCAGCGAGTGGCCCCAGCTGGACCGGCCGCCACCATGCTCGCCACACTGTGCCGGCGCGACCACGAACGACTGGGTTTCGATGGCCCGGGCTCGAAGGAGGACTTCCCAGTGCGCTTCTCCGGTTGGGCGCGTGAACGCGCTGGGTACCATCATGATGTTGGCGCCACGGGCCCGCAGTCGCTGGTAGTGGGCTGGAAAGCGGAGGTCGAAGCAGATCGACAGCCCCAGCGAGAAGCCGCCGAGCTCGACGGCGACGTCCTGTTCATGAGCCCCTGGTGCAGTTTGCCGGCTTTCCTCAAGGCGTTGGCCACCGGGGAGGGTCGCGTCGAACAGGTTCTCCTTGCGGTACTTCGCGACGACCTGGCCACCCCGAAGGACGAGGGCCGTGTTGAACGTGCGCCCGTCCGCGGAGCGCTCCGGCGTGCCTCCGAGAACGATGACCGCCTTGGACTCCCGGCTGAGCTTCACGAAGGGAGCAACCGTGGGGCCGCGCTGGGGCTGCGCTTCGTCGAAGGCCCAGGGCAGCCGTGCTTGGACGTCGCCGAACCCCGCGTAGCTCTCCGGGAGCGCAACGATATCGGCAGATGCGCAGGCGAGCCGGGTCTGCACCACGGCATTGTCCAGCGACTCGGGGCCGTAGCCGCGGGCGCAGAGTTGAACGACGGCAAGCGAAGTCGTGGTCATGACCTCACATCAGCACCATGCAACCGACCATGGTCTCTTCGGATTGCTGAACGCATCGGGATCCGCGGTCGGCTTATGCAGGAACGCTGCAGATCCCCACGTCCGTGTACTGCGGCGGGGCGGCACCTTCGTCGAACCAGGGGATGCACTCCTGACCCGCAAGCGAGCAGCTCGGGGTGGTGAGGCTGCAGAACTCGCTGCAACAAGCGGGAGACCCGGCCGGGCATGCTGGACCGACCGCGTCTGGTGCGAGGCAAGCGTTTCCGGCATCGCATGCGTTGAGGAACGCGCAGGGGTCTCCGGCCAGGCCCATTTCGCCGGATGCATCCGGTGCGCACACGAAAGTGTCGTTGATCCCGTAGCAAGCTTGGCCGCCAGGGCAGTCCTGGATCAGGGGATCGCATCCGGGGAGGCATAGGTTGAGCACTCCTTCGTTGGCGATTGTGCAGGTCGTGTTCGGATCGGAACACGTGGGCATTTCGGCCGAGCCTTCGCACATCGCGACGCAGGTTCCGAGCTCGTTCTCCTCGTCGACGTCCCAACACATCGAGCCCAGCTCGCAGGTGTCGATGCCGCTTGTCCCTCCGCCTTCGACCTCACAGGCATCGCCGGGTTGGGCCATGATGGGATCGATGGGGAAACAACCCAGTGCGTTCCAGTTTCCGCCGCCGTCATTCGACCAAGCGTTGCATTTCTGGCCGGCGGGGCAGTCCTGCAAGTAGGGGTCGCACTCGTTGGCCACGGGCCCTGAGTCGCTGGGATCGATGGAGCCGATGCCGGTCGGGTCTGTCGACGAACTCGACTCCGAGGAGCTTTCGCCTCCGCTGGTGGTCCCGACCCACCCGGTGCTGCCCGACGAGGAGCCGTACCCGCCGGAGGACGAGGAAGATCCGTACGCCCCGGACGAACTCTCGATGCCGGTCGTCAGGGGGTTGTCGGTGGTGCTGGAAGGGTCGATGCCGGTCGGCGAGGTCTCGGTGATGGTGTCTGGAGGCGAGGTGGTGGGTCCCGATGTCGAGACGCCGGTCGACGATTCTCCATTGGTGCCGCTGGCAGTGACCACGCTGTCGCAGCCGGTGAGCATCATCAGCGGGAGAACAAGCCAGACCGTACGCATGCTGGGATTCTTGCACGAACGGCGAACCCGGGGGGCGCTCGTACGCTGAGGGTGCACGACCGCAACGGAGGCCTGATAGCATCCGCTCGTGTCGAACCAATGGCGGCGGCGTAGTTTCGTCAAGTCGGTGGTCGCATCGGCGACCCTGCCTTGGCACGGCTGTGGGGGTGGCGACGGTGACGAGCAAGGACCGTCGGCGCCGGAGTCCTCCGATGTCGAGGCGTACACGCGCGCGTTCCCGCAGGGGCTGGGATCAGGCGACCCCCGCCCCGACGGGGTGCTGCTGTGGACACGCGTAGAGCCGGACGACTCCGCGGCAGAAGTACTCGTGCGCTGGTACGTCGGGGCCGATGCCGAGTTTGAGCAGATCGTGACGGCGGGCGAGGTGATGGCGCAGCCCGATGTCGATCACACCGTGCGGGTGCGACTCGAGGATCTCGAGCCCTACACGGACTACTACTATCGGTTCACGGCGTTGCTGGCCGAAGGCGAGATCACGGCGGAGACGGGGCGGACGAGGACGGCACCGCTCCCCGACGCCGATGTTGCCGTGCGGATCGCACTGACCTCGTGCCAGGAGTATGTGGGGCGCTGGTATCACGCGTGGCGGATCTTGGCCGACGAGGAAGACGTCGACTTCGTGCTCTTCGTGGGGGACTACATCTACGAGACGATCGCGGACCCGAGGTTTCAGCCGCTGGATAGCGAGCGAAGCCTGTCGCTCCCCGATGGGTTGTCGCTCGATGGCTCCGACACCAACCTGGCCGCACTGACGCTGGCCGACTACCGCGCCCTCTACCGCCAGTACCGAGCTGATCCCGATCTGCGACGGGCGCACGCACGTTTCCCATTCGTGATCGCCTGGGACGATCACGAGTTCACCAACGATGGGTGGCAGGACGTGGCCAACGAGTTCGACGGCTTGCGCGGCGAGGAACGCAACACGGCGCGGCGCGAGGCAGCCACACGCGCGTGGCACGAGTACTTGCCCGTGGACCTGACGCTCGATCGAGACGCGGGTTTTCCGAACGACATCGTCACCTACCGCAGCCTTCGATACGGGCAGCATGTGGAGCTGGTGCTCTCGGACGTGCGCTACTACCGAGACGATCACCTCGTGCCCGAGGCACAAAGGGAGCTCCTGGTCGGGAAGTTCATCCCCAATAGCTCGTTGGGCTCACGGACCTTCGCCCGAAAGGAAGGCTTCGACGAGCTGGAAGCCGAGTCAGGACTGACCATGCTGGGGGCCGAGCAGCGCGACTGGCTGATCTCCGCGATCACGACGTCCACCGCGACTTGGAAGTTCTGGGCGAGCGCGCTGATGGTCGCCCAGCTGCGCCTGGACCTGCGTGAACTCGAGGAGGCTCCCGCGCTGTTCAAGAACGAGTTCTACTTCAAGGTTGATCAATGGGACGGCTTTCGCAGCGAACGTGCGACGATCTTGTCTGCGGTGGCCCCGGTCGAAAACCTCGTTGTGCTCTCGGGCGACCTCCACGGCAACTACGCATCCGAGCTTCGCGTGGACTTTGACGACCCGAGCTCGCCCGCGATCGCGGCCGAGTTCACGGTGACCGGAATCAGCTCAATCTCACTGCAGGAACAGCTCGACCTCTTCACGGTGACCGACCCCACGCTATCCAGCTTGGACCTGGGCGGTGTCACCGCGCTCTTCGACAGCACGCTGCGCGACTCCGGCCCACACTTTCGCTACGCCAATAGCGCAGCCTACGGCTATGCGATCGTCGATGTGCTGCAGGACGTGGAGCTGCTCGTTCGCTTTGAAGAGATCGCCGACGTGCGGCAAGCCAGCGCCGCCGGCGAGCGTCGCCGGGTGATGTTTCGACTGCCTGCAGGGACATCCACACCGCTCGAAGGCTGAGGGCGGTGACGAGCGCGTGACCACGCCGACGGCCATGCTCCCCCCAAGGGCACCCCGTCTTTCGCCGTGCTTGCCCTTCTTCCCGAGGTCATACGCGCTGATCCCAGTGTCGGTGCGTGCCACGAGGATCGACCCGCTGGCCGCCTGCGACTGCGTGGGCGTGCCGCTGTGTACGGTCGGCCTGATGCTGTGCGCGGACGTCAACGACAACGTCGTGTTCTGCGACTCCGGTCTCGACTGAACCCGCGGCCGGCAGACGCCCCATGTTGCACCGCAGACCTGCGGCGACGTGTTCATCCGCCGAGTTTCCCCGCCCGTCCGGCGGCCGGCCACTGCGATGCAGGGCCGGCCGTCGCTCGCTTCAGGTCGTTGAGCTACTGGCGGCGCCGACGCAGCACGCCCAGACCGAAGAGCGAGAGCAGTGACCACAGCCCACCGCGGTCGGGCGTGCCGTTGGAGCGACAGCCGCAGCCGCCATCGTCCCCGGCCGCGCCACCGCCATCGGTTTCGGTGTCGGAATCGTCGCCATTGGATCCACCCGCCGTGGCCGTGGATCCACCCGCCGTGGCCGTCGACGCGCCGCTCGTCGATGGCTCGGGTCCGGAGGGATCGTTCCCGGTGTTGTCGCCGCCGCCGCCGTCAGTCCCGTCCCCGGTACCACCGAAGGTGCCGCTGGAGCTCTCTCCACCGCTGGTGGTACCGCCTGGCTCCTCTTCGAGACATGTGGCGTCGCAGCCGTCGCCATCGTCGGTGTTGCCATCGTCGCAGACCTCGCCGGCGGTGGTGTTGATGAGGCCGTCTCCGCAAGCGGCGGCCGTGCAGTCCTCGTTGCACGCGTCGGTTTCGCCGCCCATGCCCATGCCGTCGCCGTCGCATTCTTCGCCGGCGGTCGCGTTGACGACCCCGTCCCCGCAGGTGGTCTCCGAACAGTCGGCGTTGCACATCTCGGTGCGTCCGCCGTCGTCGCAGACCTCACCGGCGGTGGCGTTGATGATGCCATCACCACATGCTGCGGCGGTGCAGTCGTCGTTGCAGGTGTCGGACTCGCCCGCGTCGTCGCAGACCTCACCCGCGCTGACGTTGAGGACCCCATCGCCGCACACCGCCGCGGTGCAGTCGTCGTTGCAGGTGTCGGACTCGCCCGCGTCGTCGCAGACCTCACCGGCGGTGGCGTTGGTGATGCCATCGCCACACGCTGCAGCGGTGCAGTCGTCGTTGCAGGTGTCGGACTCGCCCGCGTCGTCGCAGTCCTCGGGTGCTTGGACCGTGCCGTCGCCGCAGCAGTTGAGTTCTCCCGGGGTGTCGGTCATCGGCAGCCCGGCGGGATCGATGTTGCCAATCAGCCACGGACCGGAGACATCGCCGCAGCGGTAGAGGTGCGACGCCGAGGCGACGCCGTCGTCGACGGTTTGGCAGAACGGCCCATCCATGCAAGAGGAGCCGGGGCCGTAGGAGAAGTCGCTGCTCGGGGGGTGGATTACCGCCACCGCGTCGAACTGCGTCGCCCAAGGGGTCACGTCGAGGAGACCGTCGACGTTTTCGTCGAGGTTGCTGAACTCGGCTGCGCTCAGGCCACCGACCAGCATGTGGGTGACGGTGTCGTTGTCTTCGAAGTTGATACCGGTTGTCAGGTCGGCAGCGCCCAGGGTGAAGT
>CAYGTG010000090.1:8411-14062 GCA_964352485.1 uncultured Nannocystaceae bacterium
GTGAAGTTCTGGTCGGCCACCACGAACACGCCCGAGGGCGGGATGGTGTTGCCGGTGAGATCGATGACCTCCTCGAGCTCGCCGGTGGGGAAGTCGCCCAGCACGATGTACTGCATGTCCGTCAGCGGGGTCCCGGGGGGGCCAACGAGCTCGAAGAACTCGTCGTTGTCGGCGTCCGGCTGGGCGATTCGGATCTCGTTGATCGAGACCTGAGGCGCGCCTCCGCAGGTGACGAGGCAAGATGCGGCGGCCTCGTTGGCGCAGTCGTCATCCCAGGCGTTCGTGCAGCACTCGGCGTCCGTGTCGCAAACCACGGCCTGGCAGTTGGGGTTGACGCAACCGGCGGCCGCGGTGGGGCTGGCGCTGCAGCAGTCGCTGTCCGGAGGCGCGCCGAGGTTGTACTGAACCGCGGTGACGCCGGGGATGACGGACATCGCGGTGTTGCACACGAAGTTCAGCCCGGTGGTCGCCCCGTCGTTCTGGATGCCGATTGTGCTGCCTGAGCCTCCTTCGTCATCTGTGGCGACCATCGTCAAGAAGGACGAGTCGCCGTGAAACAGCACGGCCTCTACGTCGACCGGTCCACCCCCGCTGTCGTGGTTGCCGGTCCACTGCACCACGCTGATGCCCGCGGTCTCGCCGGGGAAGCCGAGCGCGTCGGCCTCCATCTCGTTGAAGTACTGATAGTAGACGCTGGTGTTCAGATCGTCGTGCAGCGCGTAGATGCGAAAGCCATTTCCCGTGCTGGGGGGATCGGGGACCGGACAGTCGTTGGTTGCGTCGAAGTTCGTAGCCGCATCGTCGGTCAGGAAGCCGTTGGAGTTGGCGTAGACCGTCGCCGGCGCGGCGCCGTAGATCTCGAAGGGGGCTCCCAGGGGCAGCGCGGCCGAGACTTCGGGCCCCGTGACGAGCAGCGTCCCGGTTGTGGTGATGTCGACGTAGTTGTAGACGGCGCCGTCGTCTTGATCGACGGCCACGTACCCGAAGGCGTCGGGGCCCACGACCGCGGCGGCCGCGTCGGAGGTGGGGACGAGGTGCAGGAGAGCCGCGAGAGAAGCCAGGGGCAAGATTCGGACCGAAGGACGCGTCATCGAGCCGACACTACCCAGTAGGGGGAGACTGCGAAGCGGCGATTGTCGTCGCTTTCGACCCTGGTTCGCCGACACAACGCACAGTGCTCAGCGGTTGGTGTCGAGACGGGACGAGCAGAACCTACACCGGACGACTCCGAGGTCCCACGTGAGCCCGTCGCGCGTCCATGAGCGATAGCCCCAGCTTCCCACCACCATCCTCGACTCCTGTGCCGCGGTCGTTTCGTCGCCGGTCCCGCCTGGGCGTAGCCCTCGCTACGGTCCGAGGCCGCTGCCCTGCGGAGCCGTTTCGTGGGCGGAGCATCGTCGCATACCAACCCACATCGTCGGTGCGACGGACGTGCCTGGGACGAAGCCGGAGCGTGTTCGGGCTGTGCGATTGGTGCAACAATGGGTTGCGTGAGTGACGGTTCGACGAACGACTCGGAGGAAACGAAGGTCGAACCGAGGGCACCGGCGAGCGAAGCACCCAACACGACGATCGAGATCGGTCAGCTTGTCGCCGGCCGCTACACGGTGACGGACCGCATCGGCCAAGGCTCCATGGGATCGGTCATGCGGGCCCACGACGCCCGGCTGCGTCGCGACGTGGCGCTCAAGCTGCTGCGCCTCGACGCCGTCGACATCGGCAGCCGCGAGCGCATGGTTCGCGAGGCCCACGCGATGGCCCAGCTCTCGCACCCCAACGTCGTGGCGATCTACGACGTTGAAGAGACCCGGCTGGGGGTTCTGCTGGTGATGGAGCTCGTCGAGGGCGGGACGCTCGGCGAGTGGGTGACCCCCGAGCGCGCATGGACCGAGGTCCTCGGAGCGTACGCCGCGGCCGCACGGGGGCTGCTCGCCGCGCACCGCGTTGGCATCGTTCACCGCGATTTCAAACCCAACAACGTCCTGGTCGGCCGGGACGACGGGCAGGTCAAGGTCGCCGACTTTGGCCTGGCCAAGCGGCAGGGCGACGACGAGCTCCACGCCAGCGCCCGACATCCGAGCCTCGATGGGGACTCGGTTGGCTCTGGCAGCGGGCCTCTGACCGAGGTCGGCGCGGTGATGGGAACACCGCGGTACATGGCACCCGAGCAGCACGCGGGGCAGAGCGTCTCGCCGGCGGCCGATCAGTTCTCGCTTTGCGTCGCGCTGTGGGAGGCCCTGCATGGCCGGCCGCCGTATGCCAACGCCAAGGAGAAGAAGCAGGGGCCGCCAGCGTGGGAGCGCAAGGACGTCCCGGCGTCGGTGGTGCGCGCGGTGGAGCGAGGCCTCGCCCCTGCGGCCGAGGATCGCTGGCCCGACCTCGCGGCGCTGGTCAGTGCGCTGCAGCCCTCGAGCCAGGGGTCGTGGAAAGCTGGCGCCGCCGCGATGGTTGGGGCAGGCGCGCTCATTGCCGTCGGAGCCGCCGCACAGCCCGAACGCACGCCTGTGTGCACCGCCGCGCAGGAGACCATCGACGAGGCCTGGAACGACGCCGACCGGGATGCGGTTCGGGAGGCCATCGTGGCGGCGGCGCCCCACTTCGGCGAGCGGGTCGTGGACCGCGTCCAGACCGAGCTCGACGGGTTTGCCTCCGGCTGGGTCGAGGCGCACACCGACGCGTGCGAAGCCACGCATGTCCGCAACGAGCAGTCGGCCGAGGTCCTCGACCTGCGCATGGCGTGTCTGCGGCGAGCCAAAGGAGACCTCAGCGCGCTTGCGGGCGTGTTCGCCGAAGCCGACGAGGCGACCGTGACGAAGGCGCACGTGCTGCTGGGCAGGCTGCCGTCCCTGGACCGCTGCGCAGATACCAAGGCGCTCAAAGCAGAGGTCCCGCCGCCCGAGACGGAGGACGCCGCCCGCGAGGTCGAGGCTGCGCTGGAACTCATCTCCCGCGCCAACGCGCTGCAGCTCGCGGGCAAGCTGGACGAGGCGACCGCCACCTTGGAGTCCCTCCCGACCGAGGCGTCGGAGATCGAATACGGCCCACTGCGCGCGCACGTGTTGTCGTCCCGGGGCCACATCCTCGAGGGCCAAAGCAAGGCCGAGGCCGCGTTTGAGATGCAGCGCGAGGCGCTGGGCCATGCGCTGGAGTTCGCGCAGTGGACCGCGGCGATGCGGATCGCCCTGCGGCTGTCGATCGTCACCGGCAAGCATCTGAGCAACCCCAAGCAGTCCGCGGCGTACTACGACCTCGCGCTGGGCATGGCGCGACGGCCCGACACGCCCCGAGACGTGCTGCCGTGGATCTACAACGGTCACGCCGGGGTGCTCGATCGCTTGGGGGACACCGAGGGCTCGCGCCGGGAGCACGAGAAGGCCCTGGCGATTCGCCTCGAGCTGTATGGCCCCGACCACTGGCGCACCGCGCTGAGCTACAACGGCCTCGCGACCGTTCACTACCGCAAGCGAGAGCTCGAGAAGGCCCGCCAGCGTTTTGCACAGGGGCTGAAGATCCAAGAGGCGCAGCTCGGGCGCGACCATCCGCTCACCACCACCACCCGCTCCAACCTAGCTTCGGTCTTGCTCGTGTCCGGGAACGCTGCCGAAGCCGAGCCGGTCTGCCTGGAGATGTATGAACAGAGCCGCCGGGTGTACGGCGACTCCGAGGGAAGGACCTATCAGGCCGCCAATACGCTCGCCGCTGCGTACTCGGTCCAGGGCAAGTACGACAAGGCCTACGCTTTCCTCACCGAGATCCTCCAGCACGCGAAAGACAACGACCTCTACGACTTCAAGCACGTGCTCTACGCGCGAGACAACTACGCGATCGTGCTCTCCGAGATCGGCCAACACGACGAGGCCATCGCACAAGCCCGCTCGCTGCTCGACTTCCGGCTCGAGCACCAAGGCGAGGAGCACGCGGACACATCGAGGTGCCAGTATCTGCTGGGCGATCTGCTGCGCAAGGCGGGCAAGCTCGATGAAGCTCTGCCTCACCTCGAGCGCTCACTCGCGATCGATGTCGCCCTGCACGGTCCCGAGCACCCCGACCGAGCCAGCGCCTTGGTCGCGCTCGGGAAAACACACGGCGCGTTGGGCCAGACGGGGCAGGGCATCGAGCTGCTCAGAGAGGCGTGGTCGGTGATCGATGAGCACGAGCTCAGCCTCGACGTGCGGGGCGAGTGCGCCTATGCGTTGGCCCAGCTGCTCGTCCACGACCCCACGACCCGCGCCGAAGCGCTGGCCTTTGGGGAGAAAGCCCGAGACGCGATTGCCGAGGACGTTGGCCCCGAGACTCCGCGCCACGCGGAGATCTCGAAGTGGCTCGCGGCCCAGAAGACCGGCTGAACGCGTCTACGGCCGCTCAGCCGTAGCAGAGCAAGTCCTGGAGGACGAGGACACGCTGGGCCGAAGGGAACGTCACCGTGAGCAGGGCGCCCTGGCAGTCACCGAAGTTCCAGGAGAACTCGGTGAGCGACTCGCCGACCGAGACTTGAGCTTCAGCCAGGTCCAGCCCTGCATCCGATGCAAACGCCTCGAAGGCGGCCTCGGCCTCGAAGTTGCCCAGGATGTGGCTCAGGACGTCTGTCCCCGCGTCGAGCCTTTGGTCGAGGAAGGCACCTGGGCCGACGTCGGACTGCTCGCGGGCGTAGGCCATGAGGGCTGCCGGCTTCGGCGCCTCGCCGGCGAACGCGTAGAGGTCGGCTTTCCACCAGCACCCGGCGTCTTCGCCGATATCGCAGGCCTCGGAGTTCCAGATCACTTCGCTGAGGTCATCGAGGCCGTCGCTCGCCTCGCGGCTCAGGCCTGTCGCGGGTTGAACGTACTCGGACTCCCAGCCCGCGTAGCAGGCCTCTTCGAACGGCTGCGAGTCTTCGCACAACGGCTCGTCGTCCTCGGGGCACACGCTCTCGGTCGCATAGCTGACCCATTCGCGACACTCCTCGAGCATCTCGTGCGCGGGCATCTCGAAGTCGCTCTCGTACTGGGAGATCTCGATGAAGCACTCCTCGAGCGACTGCTGCAGAGCTGGATGGCACTCAGCCGTTGGGGTCTCTGGCTCACAGTCGCCGCTGCTGCAGCCCAGGCTCAGCCGGAAGCGACCGCGGCCGTCCGCGCCTTTGGTGCCCACGACGATCGTGTACTCGCCCTCGGAGTACAGGCGGAAGTCTCGAATGCGGGAGAGCGCGCCCCATCCCTCGTCGTCATCGACGGCGATGCGGCTCGGAGCGCCGCTGGATTCGTTGCGGTAGAGGAAAATCGTCGTGTCGAGGTCGCGGGAGGAGCCTGCCTGCGTGATCTCGACGTCGAGCACGGCGTCCTCTCGAGCGCGGAAGCTGTACTCGAAGAACTGGAAGTCGTCGGTGAACTCGCCGTCGACGGTCTCGCCAAACCGGAGCGTGCCGCCTTGCTCAACGCCGTTTCCTCGGACTACTTCGATACCGTGTCCACCGCGATCACGGCCGGTCGGGCCTTCGACGCCCGGGACCACGCGGACGCGCCGGCCCGGGCCATCGTGAGCGAGACGCTCGCCCGCACCCTCTTCCCGCAGCAATCGGCCATCGGTCAACGCATCCAGTGGGTGGATACTGGGGAGGCGGACGAGACGATCGAGATCATCGGCATCGCGCAGGATGTGAAATCAATTTTCCC
>CAYGTG010000091.1:0-3921 GCA_964352485.1 uncultured Nannocystaceae bacterium
TCGCGGGCGGTCGCTGGATGTTGTCGTATCGGTGGGGGTGGGGCGGGGCGTGGGGGGGGGGGAGCTTGCGTGAAGGGGCCCAAAGGGCAGGGGGCACCACGATCGTCTCGTCGACCGTGACGCGCGAGTAGGTGTTCCACTCTCGGAAGGCGTGAATCGAGCGGAAGTCCTCGAACCCCTTGACGTATCGGGGATAGACCAGCCCGCCATCGGTGGCCGCGTTGCCGATGCCCCCCCCAACCAAGAGGACGGTGAGCACGAGCAGGGATCGCATCATCCCTGAGGAGACCGCCGCCTTCTTTCCCTGCGCGAACGCGTAGCCGGAAGCGGCGGCAAGCCCGCTGGCGATGAGGATGCCGCTGGGCGCGTCGACCAAGTCGAGCAGCGGGATCACCACGACGCAGCCGGCGGCTGCACCGACGAGGTCCACGCCATAGACAATGCCCGGCGGCATCCCTGCGCGGGTGAGTGCCAACGTGAGCACGACGCCACTGACCGTGAAGGGGATCGCCAACGCGGTGCCGTAGCCGAGCGTCTCCGCAAAGCTCGCGGCCGACGTGATCGGCTCCAGCGGAATCTGCAGGGCCACCCAGACGCCGACGGGCATCAACACGGCGAGAAGTCCCGAGCCCTGAACCAACCTCAGCGTGATGTCTTCATCACGAAACCACTTGGGTCGGACAAAGACCACCACGGCACCCGCGGTCATGCCGAGCATGGCCAGCGAGATCACGAAGAAGGCCAGGTGGTACCAAGCGACGACCGACGTGATGCGCGTGAGCAGCACCTCGATGATCAGGGTCGCCATGGCGATGAGGAACACGCCCGAATAGGTGGCCTTGCGCATTTAGTCGACCTTGAACGAGTAGTCGACGCCCATCGTGGATCCGTCGAAACTCGGGAAGCGGTGACCATACACGACCTTGCGAGCGCACGGGACCACCCCCGCCTGCTTCAGGTTTCCGCTGGCCTTGACCGTGACGCCGCCGACCTTGCCGCTGGGTTCGATCGAGAGCACGAAGTCGAGTTCGCCTTTGAGTGCGCCCTCGTGCGCGAGCGCGGACGTCTCGATGCACTTGTTGAACTTGGGCTCGAGCCTGGACAAGTGCTGACGGATGGTGCGATCGGCGAGCCGATCGGTTCCCGCGTTCATGTCCAGGCCCTTGGCGGCCTTGGGATCGTAGCCCGGGACGTTGCTGTCGTCCTCCGCTTTGAAGTCGGAGCCTTCGCCCTTGGAAGCGCTCGAGCCCTTCCGCCCTCTGCGGCGTCTCTTCCTCTTCTTGCTGGAGGCCGGCTCGGGCTCGGGCTCGGGTGCTTCGAGCTCCTCCACCACGCACTTGCCCGCTTCGCATCGGGTGCCGTCGCCGCAGACGCCGTAGCAGGCCTCGGGCCCGGGCGCTGGGTCGCAAGCTGCGACGAGCAAGACCACGGTGGACGCCAGAAGGGCCCTCATGCGCCCGAAGGTATCAGACGCGGTATGGTCCCCGACGATGTGGCGACCCCCCGAACGGATTCGGCACCCGCTTCCCGACGATGCCTGGCCCACGGCCGAGCAGGCGGCCGCATCTCGCTGGTTCTCGCCCGTTTCCCTGGGTCCGGTGCCGCTCGCGCACCGGCCGTGGATTCCTGCGATGGTGCCGTGGCGCGCCACGGAGGAGGGATTTGTCACCCCACAGGTGCTTGCCTGGTATGGGCGGTTCGCGGAGGGCCGACCAGGGGCGATCGTGGTCGAGGCGACCGGGATTCGGGACGTGCCCAGCGGGCCGTTGCTCCGGGTGGGCCACGACCGCTTCTTGCCGGGTCTGCGCTCGCTGGTCGAGACGGTCCGCGAGGCCAGCGGCGGTCGCACCAAGCTCCTCATCCAGCTGATCGACTTTCTTCGGATCCGAAGGCGGCCGGCGAAGGAACGGTTCTTCCGACAGTTTCTGTCGATCACCGACGCGCATCGCGAGGCGGTGGGTGCCCAGGATGAAGCCGCCGTCCGCGAAGCGCTGCTCGCGATGACGGACGGGCGCTTGGCCGAGGTGCTCTCGCCTCGAGAGCGAGAAGCGCTCACGCATGGTGATCGCGAGCGTGTGACCGACGTGCATCTTCCGCACGTGGCGGAGCTCCCTGCAGTGTTGCCGCAGCTGTTCGCCGACGCCGCCGCGCGGGCGCAGGAGGCCGGCTTCGATGGGGTCGAGCTCCACTACGCTCACGCATACACGATGGCGTCGTTTCTCTCCCGCCGAAACACGCGCGGCGATGGGTACGGAGGCGCGCGCGAGCACCGGGTCAGGCTGCCGCTCGAAGTGTTCCGCGCCGTGCGTGAGCGGCTGGGCACGGACACCGCCGTCGGCTGCCGATTTCTCTCCCATGAGATCATCGAGGGCGGGAGTGACGTCGCGGACGCGGCCTACTTTGCGGGCCGATTCGCCGAGGCCGGCATGGACTTCCTTTCCCTGTCTCGCGGCGGGAAGTTCGAGGATGCGCTGGCGCCCAAGGAGGGGTGGTCCGCATATCCGTACACAGGCCCCAGCGGCTATGAGTGCATGCCCACCGTGTTCTCGGATGCGAATGGACCGTTCGGTCGCAACGTCGAAGCCGCGGGGCAGATTCGTCGGTCGGTTCGCGAGGCTGGGTTTGACACTCCGATCATCGTCGCCGGCGGCATAGCTTCGTTCGCGCAGGCCGAGGCAATCCTCGAGGCCGGTCACGCAGACCTCGTCGGTGCAGCGCGACAGTCCATCGCCGACCCCGACTGGTTCGCGAAGGTGCTCGAAGGTCAGGGTTCGCAGGTGCGTCGGTGCAAGTTCACCAACTACTGCGAAGCGCTCGACCAGAAACACAAGCAGGTCACCTGCCAGCTGTGGGATCGCAAGGAGCTGGACGCTCCGGACGTCATGCTCAGCCACGACGGCCGGCGTCGGCTGGTCGCCCCTCGTCGCTCGTCGTGAAGGTTTAGAGCCCGTGCTCGGTCGCGATCGCTTCGTTGATCGCTCGGGCTTTTTGGCGAGCCGGTCGCGCGTCGAGCCGCTGGATGTAGGCCTCCCACGTGGGTTTCTTGGGGAGCATACCGAACATCATCATCCAGCCGACCGTGCCGCCGAAGAGCATGTCGGCCATGGAAAAGGTCTCACCCAGCAAGAACGGCCCTTCGCCGATTGCGGTGTCGATGGTGTCGAGCATCTCCTCGTACGTTCCCCAGCCGGCGCTCTGCGGCTTGAACTCCCAGTTCGCGGCCTTGGCCATGCAGCCAGGCTCGATGACCGACGGCCCGTAGCAGATCCAGCGCAGGTAGGGGGCTCGCTGTGGCGCGTCCAAGGCGGGCGCGAGTCGGCCGGGCGCGTATCTGTCGGCGAGGTACATCCCGATCGCGGCCACCTCGGCCAAGACCACCTCTCCATCGACCAGCGTGGGAATCTTGCCCATCGGATTGAGCGCTCGAAAGGCGTCGGTCTTCTGAGCGCCCTGTTGAAGTTCGACGTACTCGAGTTCGTACTCGCAGCCGACTTCTTCCAGAAGCCAAATGATGTTGGCGGCTCGGGTTCGAGGGTGGTGGTGCAGCGTGACCGGCATGCTCCGGAGGCTATCAACGCCGACGGCGTCGACGGAGCGCACCGAGCAGAACGAAGAGCAGCAGGCCTTCACTCCCGCCAGAGCCGCGCGAGGTGCAGACACAACCGCGGTCGATGAGGCCGTCGTCGGACAGGTCCGCGGAACCGTCGGTGTCGTCCTCGCCGTCGCCGTCGCCGTCGCTGTCGCTGTCGGGGTCGTTGTCCCCTGTGGGATCCTCGGGGATCGGCTCGCCCGGCTCGACCTGGCAGCTCGAGTCGCAGCCATCCCCGGCAACAACGTTGCCGTCGTCGCAGGCCTCGGGCGCCTCGAGCACGCCGTTTCCGCACCCGGAGATCGGTCCGTCGACCGCAACGACGCAAACCT
>CAYGTG010000091.1:3931-7018 GCA_964352485.1 uncultured Nannocystaceae bacterium
AATGTGAGCGCGACCCCCTGCGGCCCGGCGAACTCGCTGAGATCGAAGTCCACGAATCGCCACTCTTGGTCGACGTGGTGGAACGAGGCCAGGTAGTCCTCCGCCGCCGCGAAGTTCTCCCAGAGCCGCTCGCCGTTGACCTCGATGTATGCGCGGTCGAAGAAGCCGTCCTCGACCGCAAGCCAGCGCCGGAACTGCAGCCGGACCTGCGTATAGGGGCCCGTGTCGACGGCCCCAAACGCGAGCTCTTCGGTGCGGCCGGCCGAGTAGTTGCCCTCCTGCCAAAGATGGTCGCCGGTCCCGAAGGGCTCGCCGGGGTCGCTGCCGGACGAATCGGGGGACCACGTGCCGACCTCCCAACCGGGATCGGCGATCACATCCGAGTCGCTGCCGAGGCAGCCCAGCTCGATCACCTCGCCGATGTAGATCTGATACCAGGGGTCGACGATGTTGTCGGGGAGGGTTCGAGCGGCATCGATGTCGTAGCCGGGAAGCACCTGGACCTCGAGCACGGTGCCCGGGGCTTGCTCTGGGAGCTGCGCGACGTAGCCGCTGATCGAGTCGGGGGTCCGCTCCATGGGCACCGCGATGGCGTCTTGCGAGCCTCGCTCTCGCCACACCACGCTCGGCGCCGCGGCGATGGGGCAGTCGGGGAAGTTGGGAAGGGAGAGCTCGAGGGACACGACGGGCCCGCTCGCCTCGGCGGTCATGGCGACCTGCTCGTTTCCGCGACCGGGGTTGAACAAGCCGTGCGGTCCGTAAGCCGCGTTGATGTCGCAGCCGTTGGGGGTGCCGTTGGTCAGGTCGCCGTCGTCGTCGTCGAGCAACAGGGCCTCGGGGTACATCGAAGGGATGTCGACGGCCCGCCGCGTCGTTTCGTACCAGAGACGGTCGGTGTAGGCGCGCCCTTCGTTCGTCCCGAGCTTGTCGATCATGCGTTTTCGGAGGTCCCACAACGCACCACCGATGATGAGGCCCTCGTCGTGGACCTCGCCGCGGTCCTCGGGCCAGCGATACTCGAAGCCCTCGGGGTCGAAGTCTCGCAAGGCCGTCTCGAAGTCCCCCGCATAGAACCCGCGTCCCAGTCCCGAGTCGCCAGTGATGGTGCTGGAGAGGTAGTCCGAGATGCCCTCGCTCAGGCTCACGTTGAACTGACCCACGCCCGGGATGAGGGACTGGGAGTGCAGTGAGTGTCCGAACTCGTGATAGACGACGTCGGCGAGCAACGCTGTGTTTTCACAGCCACCGCCACCGGTGAAGAAATTGATGCTGTTGCCGTCGGAGAAGGCGTTGCAGTTGTCGTCGATGTTGACGATGACGGGAATGGGCTCGTCGAGCCAGTCGACCGTGGAGACGGTGCGGACGAAATCCTTGACGAGCATCGTGTGGACGTAGGCGCTGAGCTGTGCGCCGGCCTCTTCGGTGGGCTCGAACCAGACCGACGCCGCCTCGCTACTCGCCGGCAGGCTGACGCTGACTTCGGGCCCCGCGTCGTTGATGATCTCGGCGAAGACGCCCAGGGTCGAGGCCTCTACCGTGGCCGTGGCGCCCGGGAAGTTGAAGAATCCACCGTCGGTCGTGGTTTCCTCGATGCCGTCCACGGTCACGAACAACAGGTCGGCGGGCGCTTCCAAGCGAGGGCTGCCCGGGTTGCGCAGGGGGACGTCGAGCAGGAGTTGTCCGGTGCCGAACAGCAGCGTTTGTTCCCGTGCGACCGGGTCGCCCGTTGCCGCGTCGAGGTAGACGGTCCAGCGTGTCGATGGCGAGTCCAGCTCGAGGGTCGTTCGCCAGACTTCGCGATACTCGAGCGCGCCGGCGTCATCGACGAGCGGGAGCACGAATGGCCCTTGGACGGGGCCGGTCTTGGTCAGCAGTCCCGGGGCGTCGCGCGTGACCCATCCTCGAGCACGGCGGACGACGTCGTGCGTTGTGGCAGCGGTTGACCGGCTCGGGAGGACGATGTCGGGATAGGCCCCCGAGGCGATCATCACCAGACGATCGAACTTGAAGCGGAAACTGATATGGCCTCCGAGGACAGGTGCGCCTCCGTGGGTCTGCACGAAGCCAACGCTGCGGATGCCGGCGCTGAGATCGTTGCTGACGACCGCAAAATCGGATGCGAGCGTGCCAGGGGCGAGCAGGTCCAGGTGGCGAGCGAGCAGGTCGGTGGCGACGGCATCGGCCGCCGCGGCATCGGCCATGACACCGGGCGTTGGGACTCCGGAGAGCAGCAGGTGGTGCGGGACGTCGGTCGCCGCATCCCAGGACACGGACATCGGTCCGAGTTCAGCCTCTAGCCTGCGCACCGCCGCGCGCCGGCTGGCGGGCGCGGGCCTGAACTGTGCATCTCGCGCGTCCCGGGACAGCGCGCCGGTCGCCCGCTCCAGCCGACCGTCGGCGAGGCTTCGGCCCGGGTTCTTGGCCGCCGAAGCGGTTCCGACCCAGCCGAGCGCACACGCCAACACCACCGACCCTGGAACTCGCTTCAACATCACGAACCGACCTAAACCCACATAGTTTGTAAACGTAGTGGCCGGCGCAAGCAAGGGATGCCCCGCGCGCCGGCCGGATCCGCGACAATCCCAGCGTGCGTGCCCGCCTGCTTCTCGCACTGAGTCTTGCTGCTTGCCGCCCGCCGGAGGCTTCCCCGCAGCCGCGGTCGGAGCAGCTCGCGCCGCTGGCCAAGACCACGCCGTCACTTCGCCCTGACACCCGCCGCGAATCCGTGGTGGATCGGCTGCATGGTGTCGACGTCTCGGATCCGTACCGCTGGCTCGAGGTCATGGACCGGCCGACCGAGGATTGGACTCGGGCCCAAGACGCGTTCGCCCGCGACTGGCTGACGAAGGTGCCCGGACGAGATGCGCTCCGTGCTGCGTTGCGACCGCTGCTTCAGGTCGAGAGCCGATCCGCTCCTGTGCAGCGCGGCAACCTCTGGTTTTACAGCCGCCGCCGCCCCGGTGAAGACAAGGCCCGGCACTTCGTCAGTGACGTCGGCGGAGGCAATGAGCGGGTGCTCATCGACCCCGCTGCGTTCGGATCCGCGGTGACGGTCCGGCAGGTGATGCCCAGCCCGGGCGGCCGGTA
>CAYGTG010000091.1:7028-10002 GCA_964352485.1 uncultured Nannocystaceae bacterium
GAGGTTTGGCCGGTAGGGCGGTGGCTGGTGATCTCTCGATTCCGCGAGTTCTCCACGACGCAGATTCACGTCGCAGACCTCACCGCGAAGACGCGGACGTTCGTACCGATCAACGCCGGCGAGTCCGAGAGGGCATCTGCACACGTCGTTGGCGACCGTCTGCTGCTGCACACCAATCGAGATGCGCCGCGGTTTCGGGTGCTGGAGCTCGACCTGAACAATCCCGCTGCACCCTGGCGCGAGCTCGTTCCGCAGGGGGAGGGGACTCTCGAGGGGCTGCACGTGAGCTCCGATGCGCTGACCCTGCAGTGGTTGCACAAGGCGCATTCTCGGCTCGAGGTTCGCGACCTCGACGGGTCGAGCCCGAGGGCCCTGGAGCTTCCAGGCCGCGGCACCGTCGCCGCGATCGTCGGCTCTGCGACGCAGGACGATGCGTTCCTGTACTACGCTTCGTTTGCCGACCCGCCACAGTGGCATCACATTCGCCCTGCCACGGGCGAACGCACGCTGTTCTGGAAACAGCACACGCCGATCGACACAGATCGGATCGAGGTGGATCAGGTCTGGGTCGACAGCAAGGATGGCACGCCGGTGTCGATGTTCGTCATCCGCCGCGATGACACGCCGCTCGATGGCGACCGGCCGACGTTGCTCACGGGGTACGGCGGGTTCGGTGTTTCGCTCACGCCGCTGTTCTCTCCCACGGCCGCGCTGTGGGTCGAACACGGGGGCGTCTACGCCGTGCCGAACCTGCGAGGCGGCGGAGAGTATGGTGAGTCATGGCATGACGCCGGTCGTGGTCCCAACAAGCAGAACGTCTTCGATGATTTCATCGCATCCGCACAATGGCTGGTCGATCGGGGATGGACGCGGCCGGGACGGCTTGCGATTCGTGGCGGCAGCAACGGCGGTCTTCTCGTCGGCGCTGCGATGACGCAACGGCCCGAGATGTTCGGTGCCGTGGTGTGCGAAGTGCCTTTGCTGGACATGGTCCGCTATCATCTGTTTGGCGCTGGGCCGACCTGGATCGGGGAATACGGTTCGTCTGCAGACCCTGACCAGTTCGCCACGCTGTTTGCATATTCTCCGTACCACCGGGTCCAACAGGGCGCTCCGTATCCACCGCTGCTGATGAACTCTGCGGACTCCGACGATCGTGTTGACCCCAACCATGCGCGGAAATTCGTGGCCGCGATGCAATGGGCCACGCCGCAGACTCATCCCGCGTTGCTGCGGGTGGAGTCGCAATCCGGGCACGGAGGGGCAGACAGCGTGCAGGCGCGAATCGAGCATGCCGTGGACACGATCTCCTTCTTGCGGGCCACGGTAGGGCGCTAGAGCACATCTCATAACCTCGGCCCGCGCCGCGGCCGCTCGCGATCTGGAGCGTCCGCCTTCAGAACCCCGTGGCCCGGACGAAGACACAGGTGTGCTCAGCAAGCTCCTCCCCTTCGCAGCTCTCGGACTCTTGACGGCTGCGCCGGCCTTCGCAACGGCCGCACCTGCGGCGGAGCCGGCGGTGGCATTTCATGCCCGGGCAACGGTGTCACACACCGAGTTGGCAGAAAATACGGCGAAGGGCTTGGCGACACCCATCGGCATCGCGAGTGCGTCGACGGATGCATGCGAGGTGCGCTGCATCCTCGCGACCACGGACTCACCGACCTCAGACCATCTGCGGTGCGACTACGGCGAGTCTCGCTCGGTCGCCACCGGCTTCGAGGTCATCGCCACCTGGTCAGAGGCTGGCGTGCAGTTCGAACCTACCGAACAGCTCGATCTTCAATCTTGCCACTAGCCGACCGCATCCAGCGCGGGAGGCTCACCAACCAAGCGCCACAGGGCGCATTCTGAGGGGAGACGGGGACACGGACAGAAGACGGCCTCGCCTCGGACCGACTAGCTCGGTTCGCAGGCGAGGTCTTCGACGAGGCAGGCGTTGAGCGCCGAGCCTCGACCGAGCGGGCTGCCCTCGACGGAGCCGTCAAACGGACTGAGGTAGTCGTCGGGGTCGGTCACCATCGCCACCATGGAGACCATGGTGCTGGTCGGAGGCTCCTCACAGTTGTCGTCCGTGGCGGAGGTGGACGCGTCGGTGGAAGGGAAACACAGCGCGTCGTTGACGAACGCGGATGCGGAGACCGACGCGCCGTCGTGGCTCACCGCGGGAGCGTTGGACTGGGAGCCCAGGGGCTGAGACGGGTTGATCACCAGCAACAGGGCAGCGGCGGCAGCAGCAGTGTTGGCGACCGTGGCCGCGACGCGTTGCCAGAATGCGCGGCGGTGGGGTTGGGCGGCGGGCGGACCGTCGAGGGCACCGTGCGCCTCGTGCAGGAGCACCTCGAGCTGAGCCTCTTCCCGAAGCCGCCGAGCGCACACCAAGCAGGTGCCGATGTGGGCTTCGACGCCGGCTTCGGCCCTGGACCCAAGGTCACCGCGCAAGTAGTCGGACAGGTGAGCGGCCGACACGTGGTCTTGAACATCAAGCACCGGAGCCTCCTTCGAGTTCACAGCGAAGGGTCTTGCGAAACTCGCAGGCGATTTGTCGGACCCTCTGGACCGACAAGCCGACGGCCTGTGCGATCTCGGAGGCGGGTCGTGCTTCGCCGTCGTACATCAACTCGAAGACCCGGCGCGCGTTGGGGTGCGCTTGGGCGATGATCTCTCGAACCTTGCGGAGCTTGTGTCGCGCCGCGGCTTGCTGCTCGAGTTCGCGTTCGTCGCGGTGGGCTTGCACGGTGCCGTCCGCAGACTCGTGGGTCAGCCGGGAGGAGCAGCGTCGGCGATCGTCTTGCCACAAGAACGTGGCCTGTTTGATCACCACGCCGGGGAGGCGGACTTCGGTGAGCCGACCCAGCCGGTGGTTCTGAATGACGCGGAACCAGGCGTCCTGAGCGAGCTCTTTGGCACGTTCGGGGAGGGCGCCTTTGGCGATCAGCGAGACGATGACGCGGCGCCCATACTTCTGTAGGGC
>CAYGTG010000091.1:10012-14018 GCA_964352485.1 uncultured Nannocystaceae bacterium
CCCCCGGCGCGGCGGGGGGCTGGGCGCCCGTGACCAACTCCTGTGGGTCCCACCCCGCCACGTCGGGTGCGGCAACCGCGGTTGCCGCACCACCGGGCATCGGTGCAAGGGAGTGGGGACGCACAGGCATGAAAACGGGCGGGCGACGGAGTGTATATCGCGGGAGGTTGTCGGCTTACCGCGCGGACTCCGCACTGAAGCCCGCGACACTCCAGGAAACGAGTCCCAGGGCAAGCAGGAGCACGCTGACGATGATCGAGAGCCGGAGCCCGCCTGCGAGCCAATACGCGAACACGGGCAGTGAAACGGCCGCCACGAAGATCGCGCGTGCCCGCGGTTTGTGCGCCATGAAGAGGTGGGTGAACGCCGCGGCCAGCGCCCCAAAAAACGCCAGCCATAGCCAGGCGCGCAGGCCGGTGCCCGCCAAGATGTCAAAATCCAGCTGCATGAGGCCGCTGAGGATTCCGCGGTCATCGGCGACGTCGAGCATCGGGCCCGCCACGAGTCCGGCCGCGATGCGCCGACCCGCACCCCGAAGGGCCGGGCCTTGTCCTGAGTCCAGCGCCACGGCGACGAGTCTGGCGTGCCCACAGCAGGTTGGCGAGCGACGGGCCGTGTCGAAGGCCCCCAACGTCGGGATCAGGCTGATCGCTCCGGAGGCTTGGCGTCGAGCTGACGAAGGCTGGCGACGGAGTCTTCGCGGCTGGCGCCCAGCGCGTCCATCGCCTCACGCAGCGCCTCCTTCGCGCGGCGCAGCCGGCTGCGGACTCCGGGTTCGCCCAGGCCAAGGACCGAGGCGAGTTCAGGGCCGCTGAGATTCTCCCAGTAGTACAGTTCCAGGGCGATCTGATAGTCGACCGGGATCTGGCGCATGGCCCTGCTCAGCAGGTTGCGCTGCTGAGCTTCGCGCAGCGCTGTGCTGGGGGAGGGATCACAGTCCTCCAGCGACTGGCTGGAAAAATCGGGATCGCGCTCCCACTTCATCCGACGACGGAACTCCGCCTTGAGCAGGTTGCGGGCGATGCCGAACAAGTAGCTCTTGAAGGAACTCTGTTCGGCGAACCGTTCGCGTGCTTCGACGGCTGCGGTCAGCGTGTGTTGCACGAGATCCTCCGCACCCCGGGAGACCTTGGTGCGGAAGAACCGGTACAGCGCGTCGACGTGCCGCTTGCACAGGAGGTTGCCGGCTTGCGAGTCGCCGTCACGCCATGCGTTGAGCAGTTCGAGGTCGCTGAGCTCCGACATCGGGCGGAACGATACCTCAGCCGGCCCGCGAACCCCCTCTCGCGGGCAACGCACGATGGGGCGTGAGGTAGACTCCCGGGATGTCGGACCGAGGTGGGGACGGCTCCGACGACCACGGCTCCGAGAAGACGCCCCAGGCTGGGCGCCCCCGCGACGGGACGCAGGAGACGTGGTTGGCAGCGCGCGACGAGCCCAGCATCGGCGAGGCGTCGCGGGCTCGTGGCGCGGTCCTCTCGGCGCTGTTCCCTGAAGAAAGGCGAGTCCTCGACGGCCGATATGAGCTCGGTTCGATGATCGGCAGTGGGGGGTTGGGGCGCGTGTACAAGGCGCTCGACACCAAGCTCGGCCGACACGTCGCGGTGAAGTTCCTCAAGGGGGCCACGCGCGACCCCGAGCTTGCGCGAGCGTTGGAGGGCGAAGCCCGGGTGCTGGCGCGGCTACAGCATCCGAACATCGTCGCAGTTCACGACGTGGGCCGCAGCGAGGATGAGCTGTACCTGACGATGGAGCTGATCGACGGTGTTTCGCTGGAGGCGTGGCTCGGAAAGCAGCGAGCTTGGAAGGAGGTCGTGGCGGTCATGCGGCAGGCGGCCTTGGGTCTCTCCGCTGCGCATGAAGCAGGGGTGGTGCACCGAGACTTCAAGCCCGCCAACGTCATGATCGATCGCACCGGTCGCGTGCGTGTCGTCGACTTTGGTCTCGCGCGGGAGGTGGTTTGGACGGAGGACTCTGTGCCGTCGGGCGACGATGCGACGCATCATACGAAGGCCGCCGGGACGCTGCCATACATGGCGCCGGAGCAGTTCGAGGGGGAGGTGAGCGCCGCGAGCGATCAGTTCGCGTTCTGCACGACGCTGTATGAGGGGTTGTGCGGCAGGCGTCCGTGGACGGGGAGAGAGCGAGGGGTTGGGCGCGTCGGTCTACAGCGCGACGCGCTGATACGGGAACTCCGGAAGCGCGGGGTTCCCCGCACCGTTCGCCGGGTGGTCGAACGAGGTGTCCAGCGAAACGCATCCGATCGATTCGCTCGGATGAGCGACCTCGATCGTGGGCTCGTCGGATCTTCGCGGAGGAGCGGCGTCATTCTTGGAGGCGTGGGACTCGCGCTCGCGAGTGCACTCGGCCTCTCTCAGATCACGGCGGCGGATCCGTGCGACGTGCGGCCGGGGATCGACGATGTCTGGACGAGTGATGCCCGGGTCCTCGTTCGGGATGCTCTTGGGGACGAGGCGAATGCGTCCTCGTTCCTCGACCTCGTGGACGGCCGTGCATCCACATGGAGACTCGAGTCCCGCGCGAGCTGTGAGTCTCACCGAGACGGCGAGTTGTCGCCCTTGCTGTACGAGCTACGCACTCGCTGCCTGGACCGATCCTCGGCGCGGTTCGGCTACGCGCTTGGCGAGATCGAAAAGGGTTCGTTCTCACCGCAGAGATTGAAGGCGACGCTGTTGCCGGCACTGGACATCCAGCCTTGCCTCGATGACGAGTCGGTCCTCATGTTTGGAAGCTCTGACGGTGATCCGGTCGATGTCGCGGCGATCGACGAGATCGAGCGTGGTGTGGGCCGTGCCTACGTTCAACTCAACCTCGGAAACGAGGAGAACTACCTCTCCGAGCTCGAAGAACTCCACCGCGCGCACGGCAGCCGGCTCGACGTGGGGCAGGCCGCAGCGAGAGTGTCATTCCAGTACGGGACAGCGCTGAGCCGGCGAGGTGAGTTTGATGACGCGGAGCGTGTCATGAGAGCCGCATTGCTTCGACATGCGGCAGATCCCCGAGCGCTCGTCGCGAACGCAGAACTCCGATCTGGCCTCGCCGTTGCGCTCTCGATGGATCCGGAGCGCGCGGTCGAGGCTCGGAACCTCGCGGAGGATGCGATCGTCGTGATGCGAGCGAAGGGGTTGGATCCAAAGCAGATCCCGGCTCAGACCGCGCGAGCGAGAGCGTCGGCATTGCTCGGCGATGAGGCCACCACGCTGGATGCCCTGGGGGTGATCGACGCGTTGCTCGATCAGTACGATGTCGACGATCCAGACGGACCGTCGTGGAGCGGGTACGAGCGTAATCGTCTCGAGCTGGGGGTGCTCGGTGCTGAACTCCGGGCGAGGATCGGCCGCCGCGCAGACGCGATCACACGATACCAAGCAGCGATCGCCGATCTACGCGAAGCCGGTGCGCACCCTCGTGTCTTGGCACAAGCGCTCAACAATGCGGGCGAACTCATGGCGTTGGAGAAACCGTCCGAAGAGGCTGCGATGCTTGTCGAGGAGGCGGCGACGATCAAGTCTACGTTCAAGGATGGCCGTAGCGCGGCGCTGTCTTGGATGACCGCGGGAACGATTCGGCTGAACAACGAACAGGTGCGTGCTGCTGCCTCCGCCTATGAGCAGGCCCTTGCCGTGCTACCGCCCAAGCATCCCACCGACCGTTTCGAGATTCTCTACAACTTGGGCTTGGCGCAACAGAAGGAGCGGTCCTTTGGCCTCGCGCGTGCGACGTTGCGCGAGGCTCGGGGGGAAGCCCAACAAGCCGGGCTTGAGGACTCGGAGCTTCGATACAATCTGGAGGTGGCGGTCCTTCAGGTCGAACTCGCGATGCAGTCTCGCGATGGGGCGCGGGCGGCCATGGATGTTGTCCGCAGCCTGGAGCGGCGCTCCTATTCGGCCTATTCCCGCGCTGAGGTAGAAATCGCCGCGTGCGAGCTGCACCGGGCGACGGAGCCCGAGCTGGCCAGGCTCGCGGTCCGAAGCGCGCAGCCCCT
>CAYGTG010000092.1:0-13559 GCA_964352485.1 uncultured Nannocystaceae bacterium
ATCGTGTATTCACCACGGCCCTGCGTCAGTGAACGCAGCTCACTGGAGTAACCAAACATCTCCGAAAGCGGCACTTCAGCAAAGATTTCGGCAAAGCCCATATCGGTAGCGTGATTGGTAATCGTCGCGCGGCGGCGGTTCAGTGAGCCGATCGCCGCTGAGGCGAAGTCCGACGGCGCTTCGACCGCTACCTTCATCACCGGTTCAAGCACGATCGGCTTGGCCGCTTGCGCTCCGAAAAGGCGACGTGCCAGCAGAGCCTTCGCGCGCCGTTCGTCCAGCGAAAGCGCCCCGCGGCGCCCTCCCTCAAACGTGGTGCTCAACTCGGCCGGGACGTCACTCATACGAGTCTTCGGTGGCTCATCGATTTGGTAGGCTCCGCGAGTGGGGACAGACTTCGAGCTGTGGCGCGCATGGCGAGGTGGAGACCAAGCCTCCGGCGGCACCCTGGTCGAGCGCCACTTTGCATCGGTTTACCGCTTCTTCGCGACCAAAGTCCCCGATGCCGCCGACGACCTCACGCAGGCCACGTTCACCGCCTGCGTCGAAACCGCAGAGCGCTTTCGGGCCGAGTCGAGCTTCCGTTCGTTTCTTCTGGGAATCGCAAGGCTCCAGCTGCTTCGGTTCTTTGAAGGTCGCGGGCAGCTCATGGGAGGTCGAGCGGTTTCCGAGGTCTCGATGGCGGACCTGATGCCCTCGCCGTTCAGCGCGGCCGCGTGCTCCGAACATCGGGCGATGCTGATCCTCGCGATGCGCAAGCTCCCCTTGGACCTGCAGATCGTGCTCGAGCTCCACTACTGGGAAGACCTGGAGACGCAGGAGGTCGCCGACGTCCTGGGCGTTCCAGTGGGGACCGCCAAGAGCCGTCTTTCCCGGGCGCGTACACAGCTGCGGGGCGTGCTGGGACGACCATCGTCCGAGGGCTCCGTCGCGACGGAGCTTCGGGCCGCGATCGAGCGGTGAGTTCACAAAGACCCCGTGCCCTCGCACAGCACCGCCTCCCCCGCTTGGCCGACCGAGCAGCTCCAATTCAGGGCTGGGACGAACGACCCGGTCAACAGAAACGTCACCTCGCACGCGTACGAGAACCCCTCCAACGTGCCGCTGGTTTCGTAGACTCCCGACATGCTGACGGGGCCGGGAACGAGCAAGAATGACAGATCCCCGTCGCAACCCCAGACCAGGTCGCACTCATCCTGGGACACCGAGCAGCGCTCGTTGTCGAAGAAAACCTCGCAGTCCTCCGGTGAGGACAGCGACAGCGACACGCTGTAGTTTCCCTGGACGTCGGGGCACGCAGGACCTCCCGTTTCGTCGGCGCCTTCGCTCGTTTCGCCCGCCTGCGTCTCACCGGGGTCGGGGTCCTCTCCACAAGCAGGGTCGTCGACCGAACGACACAGCCCAGGCTGACCCGGCTCGGCCGTTCGCAGGTCGCACCACTGTCCCGAACCGCAGTTGAGCGTGCCCAGACAGCCCGGCAAGCACTGCAGCAGCCCACTTTCCGTGCACCGCTCCCCGGCTTCGCACGTGTTTCCCCCGCACTGGGTTCGACCATCGCCGTCGTTCGGGACGCAGATCTCTGCACTTCCCCCGGTGCCCGCACCGGACCCCGAAGCGTCGTCATCGTCGCAGCCAGAGGCCATGAGCAGGCAAGCGAGACACAGGGGGGCGCTGAAAAACTCGAAAACAGACACAACGCCTAGTCCGCGGAGGCGCTCGCCGAGTTCCATCTTTTTTTTTCAGAGCCGCTGCGGCGGGATCAGGGTGGTCCGAAAGCGGCGGCCTTTGATCTTCCCCGCGTTGAGGCTCTGCAGCGCGTGCTTGCTCTTCTCCGTCGCCACCGCCACATACGCCCAGCGATCGTGAATCTCGATCTTGCCCACCTCGCTTGCATCGAGGCCGCCGGCTTCCCCGGTGAGCGCACCGAGAATGTCACCAGGGCGGACCTTGTCTTTTCGACCGCCGGAGATCTGGAGCATCGTCATCTTCGCGTCTCGGGCGAGTCGTCCGAGAAGCGTGTCCTTGGATTCCCGCGCTGGCTTGATGCGCTCGATCGACTCGTCGAGGTGATGCTCGATATCCCGGAGCTTCCGCTTCTCGCCGGGGGTCACCAGCGAGACCGAGATTCCCTCGGCCCCGGCACGGCCCGTACGGCCGATGCGATGGACGTAGATCTCCGGCGAGTGCGGCAGGTCGAAGTTGACCACGAGTTCGAGGTCCGCCACGTCGATGCCGCGCGCCGCGACGTCGGTGGCGACCAGCACCCGGATGCTCTGATTGCGAAACATCGCCATCACGCGATCGCGGTGAAACTGCTCGAGGTCCCCGTGCAGCGCCTCGGTGACGACGCCCCCTTCGGAGAGCCTTCGTGCGAGTTCTCGAACCGACGACTTGAGGTTGCAGAACACCAGCGCCGACTCGTGCGGATGGGTGGCAAGCACCGAGACCAGCGCGTCGAACTTCTGCGCAGCGTCGACGATGACGACCGCCTGCTGAATCTGCCCTTGCTCTTCGGCGGGGTCCTCGATCGTGATGCGGACCGGGTCCGTCTGGTACCGCCCGCTCATCGCGTGAATCGAATGGGGAAAGGTGGCTGAGAACAACGCCGTCTGCCGCTGCTTCGGCATCTGCGCGAGGATCTTCTCCATGTCTTCCTCGAAGCCCATGTCGAGCATGCGGTCGGCTTCGTCGAGCACCAGCGTGCGCACGGTGCCGAGCTGCAGGGTTCCGCGCCCAAGGTGATCCAAAACCCGACCGGGCGTTCCCACCACCACATGCACCCCGCGCTGCAGCGCTTCGGACTGCGGACGCCCCGGCTCCCCGCCGGACACGGTGAGTACAGCCAGCCCCGGATGACGGCGGCCCAGCTTCCGGAACTCTCGCGCCACCTGCCCACACAGCTCTCGGGTCGGGCACAGCACCACCGCCTGCAGCGCGCGGTCTTCGAGGTTCAGCGCTTGCAAGATCGGCAGCGCAAAGGCGGCCGTCTTCCCGCTGCCGGTCTTCGACTGGCCGACCAGGTCCTTGCCCTCGAGCAAGAGCGGAATTCCCTGCTCCTGAATCGGCGTGAGGGACTCGTAGCCCAGCTCCGCCGCCACGGCCTGCAGTGCAGGGGAAAGCGCGAGTGATTCGAAGCCAAGGCCCATTCGGCGGACCATAGCAGCTTGCGCGACCAGGACCGCCCGAGTCTCGAGGGACCACAATCCGCGCCTGCGCCATTGGCTCCGGCCACCCGCTGCGATAGTCCTGCCCCGTGTCCGACCCAGCGCCATCAGAAGCACCCTCGCTGTTGCGCCGAATCGTCGGCTTTGCAACGCCCGTCGCAATCGGTGTCGTGGCGTTCGTGATGATGCAGCGCGCACGTGAGGAGCCGCCGCGGCGGCCACCGTCGGAGCAAGGGAAGGCCGTGCGCACCGCCACGGTCATCGAAGCGGAGGCCATCCCCCGCGCGATCGGCTACGGGGTGGTTCGATCGTCGCGGGAGTGGAGCCTGGTCGCGGAGGTCTCCGGTCGGGTGGTCGAGCTCAACGACAAGCTCGAAGACGGACGCATCATTCGCGAGGGCGAGGTGCTCATCAAGATCGATCCGGCCGGATTCGAGTTGAGCGCTTCGCAGCAGAAGGCCACGGTCAGCAACGTGAAGGCACAGCTCAGCGAACTGGCCGTCCGCGAGAAGAACACCAAGGCGAGCCTGGAGATCGCCAAGCGATCTTTGGAGCTGGCGGAGAAGGAGCTCGAGCGGGTCAAGAAGCTGGAGGCCGGGGGCACCCTCTCGTCGTCGGAGGTCGACGCGGCCGAAGTCTCGGTGCTCTCGCAGCGGCAGTCGCTTCAGACCTACAAGTCGACGCTGGCACAGATTCCCTCCCAGCGCCGCGCCTACAAGGCTCAGATCTCTCAGTTTGAAGCCGGCGTGAAGACGGCCGAACTCGACGTCGCCCGCACGGAGATCCTCGCGCCCTTCGATGTCCGCATTCGCTCAGCGGACGTTGAGCTCAGTGAGCTGGTCACCGTCGGCACCAAGCTGGCCGAGGGCGATGGAATCGCGTTGGCCGAGGTGCCTGCACAGTTCTCCATCGGCTCGCTGATGCCTCTGATCGCGCCGCCGTCCACCGCTGAGCCCGTGAAGGTCCCGTCACCAGACGAACCCGATGCGGCCGCCTCAGACGCCTCTGCCAACGATGAGGCTCTCTCCGCCAGGGCGCTTGCCCGCCGCTCCGCACAGGCCGGCCTCAAGGCCACCGTGACGTTGGAAAGCGGCGCGATGGTGACGAGCTGGGATGCTGCCTTCGATCGCTTCGCGAACGTCGAGAGCGCCACACGAACGGTCTCCGTCGTGGTGTCCGTCGACGATCCCTTCGGCAAAGCTTCGGTCGGACGACGACCTCCGCTGGTCTCAGGCATGTACGTGGAGGTCGAGCTGGAAGGCTCGCCTCGTGCCGGATGCCTGGCCGTACCTCGAAGTGCGTTGCGGTCCGGCTCCCTGCACGTCGTCGATGCAGAGCAGCGTCTCGCCATCCGCCCGGTGGACGTCGCGTTCGTGCAGGAGACCTACGCCTGCATTCGCAGCGGCGTGCAAGCCGGCGATCAGGTCGTGCTGACCGACGTCGTCCCCGCGATCGAAGGCACGCTGCTCGAGCCCCGAATCGATGAGCGGGCGGCAGCGCAGCTTGCCGAAGCCCTCGGCGGAGGGGCCCAAGCCCAATGATCGCCTATCTCGCGCGGCACCCGACCGCGGCCAACCTGTTGATGATCACCCTGCTCCTGCTTGGAGTCTTGGGGCTCACCTCGCTCAAGCGGGAGACCTTCCCCGAGTTCACGCCTTCGATCGTCACCGTGACCGTCGCCTATCCCGGTGCGTCCGCACAGGAGGTCGATGAGGCGATCGTGGCGCGCATCGAGGACGCGGTCGACGGCATCGAGTACCTCGACCGGATCACCTCCAAGGCCCGCGAAGGCGTCGGCGTGGTCACGCTCGAGATGGAGGACGGCGGGGCGCTGGACGCCTTCAAGTCCGACATCGACAGCGCTGTCGACACGATCACCGACTTCCCCAACGAAGCCGAGGACCCAATGGTCGCAGAGGTGACCGGCATGAGCGCCGTCGCATCGATCGCGGTGATGGGTCCGATGAGCGTCCCCGACCTCGAGCGCTACTGCAACGACCTCAAGGACGAACTGCAGCGGTACGAGGAAGTCTCACAGATCGAGATCGCCGGGTTTTCCACCCCGCAGCTGCAGGTGCGGGTCAAGCAATCGATCGCCTCGTCATACGGCCTGAGCGTCGGCGACCTTGCCAACCTCATCGCTGCGCAGAGCCTCGACCTCCCCGTCGGATCCCTCGAAACCCGAGGCGGCGAGATTCTGGTCCGCTTTGCCGAGCAGCGGCGCAGCATCGAAGAGTTCGCGAAGCTTCCCGTGGTGGGCAGCGCCTTGGGAGGCGAGGTGCCGCTGGGGGACCTCGCGGATATCGAGTACACGTTCGAGAACGCCGAAGAGCAGACGCAGTTCAACGGCGAACGTGCCGGCCTGCTGCGGGTCAGCAAGACCTCCAGCCAAGATGCGCTCGAGATCTTTGCCGCGATGCAGGAGTTCGTCGAGCTCAAGTCCGCGACCGCGCCTCCGGGAGTGCAGCTCGTCATCACCGACGATGCCGCCACCCCGATTGCGCAACGCCTCGAGCTGCTGACCAACAACGGCATGCAGGGCCTCGTGCTCGTGTTCGTGACCCTGTGGCTGTTCTTCAACACCCGCCTGGCCCTGTGGGTGGCCGCCGGACTCCCCGTGTCGTTCATGGGCGGGCTGTGGATCATGTCGCTCATCGGCTACACGCTGAACATGATGACGATGATGGCGCTGCTGCTGGCGCTGGGCCTGCTGATGGACGATGGAATCGTCCTCGCCGACAACATCGCCGCACACCTCCGCCGCGGCAAGAGCTCGTACCGCGCCGCCATCGACGGCGTCACCGAGGTTTGGCCCGGCATCGTCTCTTCGTTCCTGACCACGGTCTGCGTATTCACGCCCCTGGCCCTGCTCGAGGGGCAGATCGGCCGCGTGCTGCTGGTCATCCCCGTGGTGTAGATCTCGGTCCTCACCGTAACAATGATCGAGGCCTTCGGCATCCTGCCCAACCACATCGCGCATGCGCTTCACGGTCGCGATATCGACAAACGTTCGCGGGCGCGGGCGTGGTTCGATGACAACTTCGACCGATTCCGAGAGCGGGGCGTGGGTCGGGCCTCCGACTGGGCGATCAAGAACCGCTACGTCACCATCGGCGCCGCGATCGCCTTTTTCATCGCCTCGCTCGGTCTCATGGCCGGCGGCATCCTGAAGTTCGAGGGCTTTCCCGACACCGATGGCGACACCGCAGAGTTTCGCTTGCGCATGCCCGCCGGCACGCCGCTCGAGGTCACCCAAGCCGAGATCGATCGCGTGGTGGCCGGTCTTCGCAGAATCGACGCGGACCTGACACCCGAGCAACCCGACCAAGCGCCCCTGATCGAGAACATCGTCGTTCGGATGAACTACAACCCCGACTCTCCGGACTCGGGCCCCCACATCGCGACCGTGAAGGCGGACCTCCTGAGCGTGGAGATCCGCAGCACGAGTCTCGACGCGCTGAAGTCTGCGTGGCGGGATGCCGTGGGTCCGCTCTCGGACGCAACCTCGGCCAGCTTCGCCAACGCCCAGATGGGTCCCGGCGGAGCCGCGATCGAGCTCCGTGTTCAGGGTCAGGACCTCGAGCAGATGTCCGAGGCCGCGGCCGAGATCGAGAGCTGGCTCAGTGGCTTCCAGGGCGTGTTCGACCTGGGCACGGACCTGCAGCCCGGGACACCGCAGGTCCGGGTACGGCTTCGCTCTGGCGCCCTCGGTTCGTCGGCGCAATCATCTCAGGTCGCCCAGCAGCTCCGCTCGGCCTTCTCCGGCGACCGCGCCCAGGACGTTCGCATCGGCACGCAAGACTACGAGGTCACCGTGCAGCTGGCGGCCGAGGGTCGCGACACCCTGTCGGACCTCGAGTACTTCGAGCTGCAGCTCGGGGGGGAGCGCGTTCCGCTGGGTACGGTTGCGGACGTGGAGGCGGACAACACCTTTGCCGCGATCGCCCGCGTCAACGGAACGCGCACCGTCACCCTCACCGGAGACATCGATCCGGAGGTCGCCAACTCGGCCGAGCTCATGCAGCGATTCAGCAACGAGCTGCTGCCCGAACTCGTCGAGAAATACCCCAGCTTGAAGTTCGAGGTTGGAGGTTCGACCGAGGAATCCGGCAAGACCGCCCAATCCATGCTCACCGCGTTCGGCATCGGTCTGTTTGGGGTGTTCTTCTTGTTGAGCTTCCAGTTTCGCTCGTACGTCGAGCCGCTGGTCGTGATGCTCGCCATCCCCCTCGCGCTGACCGGCGTCCTGTGGGGCAACTTGATCATGGACGACCCGCTCACCTTGCCGGGCATCCTCGGGTTCATCTCCCTGGCCGGGGTCGTGGTCAACGACTCCATCTTGCTGATGGTGTTCATCAAGGCGGGCATTCGGGAAGGACTGAGTGCCACAGCGGCCGCCCAAGGGGCCTCCCGCAGCCGGTTCCGCGCCATCCTCCTCACCTCCGCCACCACCGTGGCAGGGCTCGTCCCGCTGATGTTCGAGCGCAGCCAGCAAGCACAGACACTCATCCCGGTCGCCACCAGCATCGTGTTCGGCATGTTGGCCTCCACCATGTTGCTCCTGCTCGTATTGCCCGCCATGTACGCCGTCCTCGGCGACTTTGGGCTGACCGCTCGACCCGGCGCAACCGTCGGCGGTGCCGACGACGAGGACGCCTAATGCGACGGGGCGCGCTTGCGGGTCTGGCTCTCGTCCTCTGCGTTGGAGCACACTCCACGGCCATACCACCAAGCGGCCCACGAGACTTTTGAACAACCCTGTTGCCCGGCCCCAGCTCCGCCGGCTACGTTACATGGCACCCGATGGCATCACCGGCGAAACTCGCAGGGGCCGAAGCCAAGCGACTGGAGCTCCGTCTGTGCACGCTCGAGCTCGCGGCGCCCGCCCCCCACATTCTCGCCTCGAGAGTCGTGGGCATGGGCTCCCTCGAGATGGTTCAAAAGGTCATCGAGTTCGGCGACAGCCTCATCGCCCAGGCTGGCGCGATCCAGATCTTCCACGACTTCTCGGAGGTCTCGGGCTATCGCGCGGAGGCGCGCCGGGTCCTCGTCGATTGGGGCGTGCAGAACCCCGACGCGATCAAGTGCACCCACGTGTTGTTCCGGTCCAAGATCGTTGCGATGGGCGTCGCGATGGCAACCCGACTGTTGGGCGAGCAGCTGACGGGCTACTCCGCGTACCCAGAGTTTGACGCGGCGCGGGCCTCCGCTGCCCGTCGCTGATGGCCTCGGCGTCCGGCGCGACGCTTCGTCGTGCCCGGCTTATCTGCGATTGCGCTGGGACAGTGATGGGGCGTACGGGCCCGGCGGCGAAAAACCATCGACGCGTGCTTCGAGCCCATCGGAACGCGAACGAACCAGGCGATACTATTGTCGGGGGCGCCGGATCGACCGAGCCCTGAAAGCGAGTTCGGGGATGAGACGAAGTTACACAGGGCTATGCTTCTTCCTCGCCGCCGGTTGCTACAGCGGCAGCGAGGTCGACGCGATCGGGGGGACCGATGCAGGTGGCGTGTCGTCGGTGGCTGACACCATCGGCGAAACCGACGCTGGCACGGACGGCGGCACCGACACCGACAGCGGTGGTGAACCATCGGTATGCGGAGCTCTGCCCGAGCCCGGCTCCGCACCGATCCGGCGCCTCACCCCGTTCGAGCTCAACAACACCCTCTCCGACCTGCTGGGCGACAACACCTCTCCGGCCGCGGGCTTGCCCGAAGAGGGCGGTTCCGGGTTCGACAACAACGCAGAGGTCGGCGCAGTCAGCCGCTTGGTCGCCCAGAAATACATGCAGATGGCGGAGAACGTCGCTTTGAGAGCCACGACAGACCTCCCCGGCCTGCTGGGTTGCGACGCCGCAGCCCCCGACTGCGTTCGGTCCTTCGTCGCCGACTTCGGTCAGCGGGTGTGGAGACGCCCGCTCGAGTCGGGCGAAGTGGACGACATGATGGTGCTGTACGACGACGCTCGCGGCACGTTCGACGAGGCCACTGCCGTCGGCGTTTTGCTGGAGGCCTTCTTGCAGTCACCGTTCTTCCTGTACCGCGTCGAGCTCGCCGGAACCGAGGCCACCGAGGCCGTGCCGCTGGATGGGTGGGAGATGGCCACCCGCCTTTCCTACCTGATGTGGGGCAGCATGCCCGACGATGCTCTGTTCGCCGCGGCCTCAGCCGGCGAGCTGCAGACCCAAGCTCAGGTCGAAGCCCAAGCGCGGCGCATGCTCGAGGATCCGAAGGCGCAGCGTATGGTGCTGCACTTCTACGAGCAGTGGCTCCTGTACAAGAATCTCGACGTCATCGCGAAGGACGACGGTGTGTTTCCCGAGTATGGCAGCGACATCGCTTCGCTGCAGCGCCAAGAGATCGAAGCGTTTCTCAACCACGTCATCTGGGAAGGCGAGGGCTCGCTCGAAGCCTTCCTGACCGCCGACTACACCTTCGTCAACGACCAGCTCGCCGCGTTCTATGGCATCGAGGGCTCGTTCGACTCCACGTTCACCAAGGTCGACCGCCCCGGACAGGCTGCAGGCGTGGTCACCCAAGGCGGCGTGATGTCGGTGTTCTCCAAACCGAACCAAACCTCGCCGGTATCCCGCGGACTCTACGTCCGCGAACACCTGCTCTGTCAGATACCGCCGCCGCCGCCCGACGATGTCGACCTGCGGCCGCCGGAGCCGACCGAAGACGCCACCACTCGAGAACGGTACTCGCAGCACAGCGAAGACCCGGCGTGCGCGGGCTGCCATGTGTTGATGGATCCCCTCGGCTTTGGCCTTGAGAACTACGACGGCGTCGGCCGCTGGCGCGACACCGAAAACAACGCTCCCATCGATGCCAGCGGCGTGCTCGCGTTCGCCGGCCTCGAGATGGACGACGAGGCCTTCGACGGCCCGGTCGAACTGGGGGGCAAGCTGCAGCTCAGCCCCGACATGACGAGCTGTGTCGCGCGGCAATGGTTCCGCTTCGCCTATGGCCGCACCGAGTCCGCCGAGCTGGACGCCTGCACCTTGGCGCAGATCGACCAGAGCTTCGCCGACGCCGACTACAACCTGCGAGAGCTCATGGTTGGGCTCACCCAGACCGACGCATTCCTGTACCGCCCCGGAGGTGCCCAATGACCATGCCGTTCAAGACGCTGTCCCGACGAACCTTCCTTCGGGGCGCCGGCGGGATCACCATCGGTCTGCCGCTGCTCGACGCCATGGTCCCCTCGGCTTCCGCCGGAGGCAGTAAGGGGCAGCCCAAACGCTTCATCGTGATGTTCTCAGCGAACGGCACGATCGAAGAAGCGTTTCGGCCACAAGGAGGCGTCGCCGATTTTTCGTTCACGCGTCCCGACGGCGGCCTGCACATCCTCGAGCCGCTCGAGGCCATTCGCGAGGACATCATGGTCCTTTGGGGCCTCGACATGCTCTCTCGCAACCAGGGCCCCGGCGGAAACGGACACGACATGGGGATGGGCCACATGCTCACATGTGAAGGGCTGGTCGTCGGACCCAGTGGCATCGGCGAGTTCTCCCACCTGCCCGACGGTTCGGCCGGCGGCATCTCCATCGACCAAGCCATCGCCGACCGCATTGGCAACGAGACGGCGTTCCGCTCGGTCGAGTTTGGCGTCCGCTCGTTGCTGGATCTGCAGCGCCAGGTCACCAGCCGCATGTGCTACCGCGGGCCGTTCGAGGCGCTTCCGCCCGAGAACGACCCGGCTGGAGCCTTCACGTCCCTGTTCACCGACCTGGCTGCCGACCCCACCGAGCTGGCCGAGCTGCGAGCGCGCCGAGGCAGCGTCTTGGACAAGGTCTCGGACGACTTCGCCCGACTCAATGCCAAGGTTGGCGCCGCGGATCGCCAGAAGCTCGAGGCACACCTCGGAGCCATTCGAGAGCTGGAGCAGTCGCTCTTCGCCGACGGCGGCCCGCTCGCCGCGTGTGCCGTTCCCGACGCACCGATGGGGCTCGATCCCAACAGCAACGATCAGTACCCCGAAGTCGGACGCGCCCAGATGGATCTGATGACCATGGCGCTGGCCTGCGACCTCACTCGCGTGGCCAGCCTCCAGTGGTCCACAGCCCAAAGCGGCATCCGATTCTCGTGGCTCGGTCACTCCGACAGCCACCACGCCCTGTCGCATGAAGCCGACAACGACAACAACGCTCGGGCTCAGCTGATCGAGATCAACCACTGGTACGCCCAGCAGTTCACATACCTGGTCGAGTCACTCAAGGCCGTGCCCGAGGGTGACGGCACCATGCTCGACAACACCGTCGTGCTTTGGGTCAACGAGCAAGGCAACGGCGACCTGCACACTTCCACGGACGTTCCGTTTGTCGTGGCCGGCAACGCCGAAGGCTACTTCAACACCGGGCGCTCGTTGGTGTTTGACGGCCGGGCACACAACGATCTGTACGTGTCGATGCTGCACGCGATGGGGCAGACCGACGTGACGAGCTTTGGGCTGTCGGATCTGTCCCAAGGACCGCTGGGCGAGCTGACGTAGGGCTCAGGCCGGCCAAACGCTGAGTCCGCCCGCCGGGCCAGCCCCGCCAAAACCTCGGAAACGGAGACCCTACGACCGGTCCTTTTCCGTTCCGCAGGTGAGCCGATGCTCCGTTCCTGTCCAGAGCCGGTCCTCATCCATTCGAATCACGACGCGTCGAAGATCGTGGCCACGTAGGGCAAGCACGTTTCGATCGGGTCGACCGCGCGGACGCGTACGTACGCAAACCCCTCGAGTTCGACCGAGCCGGGGCAATCGTACGAGAGCCCGACGTCTCCCGTCGCGCAGCAGCCCGGGTTCGCGTTGGGGCCGGAATTTGCGGTGGCGGGCTGATACCCGCCGCAGTCGACATCCACGACGCCCTCGGAACAACTCACGAACACGCAAACCTCGGCCTCGAGCTCCGACACAACCGATAGCGATGGGTGGGGACGCTGAGCACCCGTTGGCAAAAGGTCGACCTTGAACCAGTCTTCGTCGGCGGTGTCGTCCACCTGGGCTTCGACCGTGAACGGCCCTTCGGCGATCAGTGTGCCCAGGTTGGCCGGACTTTGTTCGTCGTTGTCCTCGTAGATGTCCTCGCCGCAGTCGAGCGGGGCCGTCTCTCCGGCACCGCTCGAGCCCGCCGAACTGCCCGATGGCGACTCCGACGGATTCGTAGCCGAATTGCTCGCTGACAATCCGGTGGTGCCGGGCTCGCCCGTAGCAACGCCGGTGGAGGACGTGTCCTCGATCTCGCCGAAGCCTGGATTCGCTTCGAACAGGCCGTTGCATCCGCTCAGGCAGAGCACTGCAATCCCCCATCTCCGCATGCCGACAGGTTACCACGGCGCATCGACACGCGACTGCGCGAGAAACCTGTGAGACCGTTGTCGCAGGCATGTCATGGGGCGCGAAACTGCTGGAGTGCGCAGGCCGAGAACCCAATGCGGCCGACGCGGATGCTGTCGACAGCCAGCTGCGCGAGATGTGGAGCGCTTCCCGAAGAGCTTGGCCGACCCTCAGGCTGGATTCGGAGGCGTTCGTGACCTACCTCGGCGAGCGACTTGCGACGGACGGCTCCGCGCTCGACGCCCTGAGCGCCCTGAGGGGTCCGGAGCTCTACCTTTGTTGCGGGTGCGCAGCCGGGCACCGCGCCGCAATCGAGGCGCTCGAGACCGCCTACGGCGCCCATCTCGATGCGGTGCTCTCTCGCATCTCGCGACCGGGCCTGCAGACCCGCGAGGACCTGGACCAGCTGGTCCGAGACCGACTCTTCGTGTGGAATGGAGACGAGCCACCTCGAATCACCCGCTATTCCGGTCGCGGGTCGTTCGAAGCCTGGCTGAGGGTCACCGCCCGACGAACCGCGCTCAACGCGACGCGGTGCAAGGACGTGGTCAGTGCTGCCGACGAAGCGCTGCCGCTGCCGGACCACGTCCACGACCCGGAGCTCGACTACCTCAAAGGACGATACCAAGAAGACTTTCGAGTTGCGTTCTTCGAGGCCGTGAAAACACTCGAGGCTCGGCAGCGCACCCTGCTGCGACAGGCTTTCGTGCACGGATTGAACGTCCGGCAGATCGCTCGGATGTACCAGGTCCACCACGCCACGGCCGCGCGCTGGATTGCAGCCGCGCGCGAAGAACTTGCCGACGCAACCCGCGACGCCCTCGCCCAAAGACTCGAGATCTCCGAGCGTGAGCTCAAGAGCATCATGGTCCTGATCCGCAGCAGCCTCGATGTCAGCATCGCGCGCGCGCTGGACTCCAGTGGCCCGCAGAAGAGCTGCTAGCGGGCTGCTAGCGGGCTGCTAGGGCGAAGTCCTGGCATCGAGGCGTTTCAGACGGTCGTCGGCACCCCGGGCGCCGAGAGTCTTGGCCTTCGTACCGGCTACGAGGTGTCCCTCGGAAGCCGCCC
>CAYGTG010000092.1:13569-13961 GCA_964352485.1 uncultured Nannocystaceae bacterium
TCGTGTACATGCGCCGCGCGTCCGCATAGCGGAAGAGACGAACGTACGCGTCGGCCAGCGTCATGTGGTAGCTGGCGTTCTTCGGCGCGATGCCGACCGCTCGCTCTCCAAAGCGCACGGCCTTGGCGTACTCCCCAAGCTCGAAGTGGGCGTCGGAGAGCCCGCCCACTGCCGATCGGTTGCGCGGGTCGTGCTCGAGCGCTCGGTGAAAGTGCTTCACCGCCTCGCGGTGTCTTCCGCCGTCCATCGCAGCCTTGGCCAGCTGGACTTCCCGCGCCGCTGCTGTCCTGTCCCGCGGAGTCTCTCCGACCCCGGCCGAGGGGTTGGACGTCTCGATGGGCGCGGGTTGAGGGGCCTCGTGGGAGGCGGGGCGCGTGACCGTCGGCTCCGCT
>CAYGTG010000093.1:0-13889 GCA_964352485.1 uncultured Nannocystaceae bacterium
GCCGCACCCGACGCGCGACCGCGCGCCGCCTCCGGCCTTCGTCAGGACACACCACACAGGCAGGATAGCAGCGTCCGCACCCTCGGTCATTTGCCGGTGGGCACCGACCGGACATCGGGTCTGCGCCGTCAGAGAAGTACGGCTCTCCTGACCATTTAGTGGGCGGACGAAGCAAAACCGGCCTAGCCCGCATGGTCGACCGCGCGGTCTTCCTCCATCGGCACCGACCGCCGATCTATGCCGCAGCTGATGCTCACGACTCCCTCGGGCAGTTTTTCAGCCTTCCGTGCCGCCTGTTCGAGTTCGACGATTCTGTCGGCGAGTTCCTCCTGAAGCGTGTGCACATGCTTGGCCGCGTACGCGCCTCTTGTAGATTTGGTCATCGAGTTCGACGAACTCGGCATCCGTCGTCAACTCTTGGATCGCTCGCTCTTCCATGCGCGCGTCGACTGCCCGAAGCCCAAACGCGATCACGTCCTGTCTCTGCTCCAGGGTCAACTTCGGCCAGGTCTCCGCGCTGACCCGGCCGAGCAACTCGTCAGTGACGTCCTCGACGTCCAGTGTCAGAAGTTCCGGGAGCAGGTCGGTCACGCTCATCGACATGGTCACCTTCGACTTGTGCAGCCATCTCCGAATTCATCTCGGCCTCCTCTTCTTGCTAGCGCGCGAAGACCAGCGTCGAGATCTTCATCATCGCGTGCTGCACCTCACCTAGTGTCGGCGGCCGTCCCAGCTGCGTCCGCAACGATGCCATCACTTCGTCCGCCGCCTCGTCGACCTGGTCAGCCGGCAACGCTCCCTCTGGTCTCTGGTTCTTCGCCACGTCCGCAAAAAGAACTCGCTCACCCCCCCCTTGCTATCCGCCCTCTCACGCCCGCCTGCTCCCGCTCAGACTGGGATCCACACCCTCGAGTGCATCGCTTTGCCGTGTCACGCCGAGTGCGAGGCGGGCCCGCCAACCCACCAAATCCGTCCTTCGGCCGCCCGCTAAATCGTCAGGAGAGCCAAGATTCACCTTGCGTTGTCTCCATGGTCCGAAGATAGAAGCTTCTCCATGCGTCGCGTCGTCGTCCCCACTGCCGCGGTCTGTGTCCTCCTCCTGTCGCTGACTGCGTGCGGCGACGACGTCTCCGTTGCCGACGAGAGCGAGAGCGCGACCTCGACCTCGACCTCGACCTCGACACCGACGTCCGCCAACCCTGCGACGGGAACACCCAGCACGACATCCGCTTCAACGGGTGGTCCGGACGAATCGAGTTCGTCCGGACCCGGCGGTGCCGACTGTCCCGCAGGGCTCTGCTCCACTCGACTTCCCGACGGCCGAAGCTACGATCGCGTCACGCAGGTCGGTGAAGACGTCATGGTGGTCGCCATCGACGCAACGGCACAGCCCTCGCAGTTGATGACGGTCGAGCTCGACGGAACACTCGTTCCGACGGGACCGAGCCTCCCCGGAGAAGCCTCCGATATCGTCCGGGGACCCGATGGGATCCTGACAGCCGCCTACTTCGGAGCCACCACGCGTGGCGTCGTGAGGCTGGTCGGGGACCAGTGGGAAGAGGTCGACACCTCGCTGCCAGACGGGGGCGTCATCGAACCCAGCGGTGTGTTCGCCACCGCGACCTCGCCCACCTACATTCTGACCGGATCCGCCAACGGGGGTGGTCCGCTCTTTCGCATCAGCGACGCCGGGCTCATGTCGGAGCCAGTCAGCGCCGCGAGGATGGTGGGTTTGGGGCCCGATCACATCTGGGCCCTCGATGGGACGTCCGCCCATCGCTTCGACGGCACCACATGGTCAGAAGAGCGATCGCTGCCGGAGTCTTGCTCCTTCGGGGTCGTCCTCGCCGACGAGGCGCTCTGCGGGTCGCCCCTGGACAACGATCTTCCGCATTGGGATGGCACATCGTGGGCCTCCACGTCGATCGAGGAGCTCTCGAGAGTCGCCGGGCTCGCCGAGCACGAGGGCACGATTCGTGCGGTCGGCGAGACGGACAGCGCCGTTGGCGTCTCGACATGGTCGGACGGGGGATGGACGACACAGTTGGCCGACCTTCACCCGGAATCCGACCAAGTTCAGGTCGCCAGAGGCGTCGCGACCCTGTCCAATGGCAGGCTCGTGTTTCTCGTGACGCTGAACTCGGGCGGCTTCGTCGACGGGACCGCGCTGGTCATCGAGCAGGGAAACTGAACCATGAACCGAGCCCACGGGTGTGTCCACCGACCGCAGCGATCGCAGACGTCGCATCCTTGGCACCGACGAAACGTCTCAGCAAGGCCAAGAGCCAGGCACGCCGAGACGAGCGCGGTGGGAAGAGGTCGCATTAAGTGAAATGAAGTGGGAAGAAGGCGCACACCCGCACGCAGCGGTAGCAGGAGATGCACTGGTCGTAGTCGCGGAAGATGATCGGGTTGGGGTCGTCCTTGCGCGAGCTGCCCGAGGTCTTGCCGACGAAGCGCTGGCCCGTGGCCCCGTAGCGCCGCTGCAGGGTGGCCAGCTCTTGCGAGGCCGCGTCGCGCAGGGGATCGATGGTGGCGTGGGGGTTCTCGGAGGTGAGCAGCTCCACCAGCGTCTTGCGGTGCTTCTCGAGCGCCGTGGTGGCGGTGGGGACCTTCATGCCGGCCATCGCCACCGTGGTGCACGAGGCCACCGGGTTGCGCTGGCCCTCGACCTCGACCACGCACAGCCGGCAGCCCCCCAAAGGGCTCGAGCCGGTCGTCGTAGCAGAGCGTGGGGATGTTGGCTTGGGCGCATGCGGATGCACGAACAAGCCGAGTTCGTTGCGGAAGCGCTGCACCACGATGAGGACGCCCCTGCGCTGCACGAAGCCTCAGCTGGGACTCGCCAAGAGCCTGTGGGCAACCGGTGACGACCGTGGGCGTGCGCGCGAGCTCGCGATCGAAGCGGAGGCGGCACTCGTGGCCGCGGGCGATTCACCGCCGGGCGAGCTTGCCGAAGTGAGAGGTTGGCTCGCCACACACCGACTGTGAAGGGGCCCAGCCGGTGATTGGAGAGCGAGCACAACAAGGCCAAGCCGTTCGCGGAGCGGGCCGTTCGGTTAAACCGATACGCAGACGCCCAGGTTCTCGAGCTCGGGCGGGGCCATGCCCTCTTCCCAGAACGGAAGGCAGTTGGTCTCGAGAGGGCAGCTCGGACTGTCAACGTCGCAGTACGGCGCGCAGCACATGGCGTCCTCGCAGTCAGGCACGAAGGAAGAATCCACGCAGAGGGTTCCCGGCTCGCAGCCTCCACTCGTCTGGCAGGTCCACATGGAGTCGATGCTCTCGCTCGGTGCAGGAAGGCAGACGAACGCTTCGTTGTCACTGGCAGGGAAGCAACCGTCTCCGTCAGGGCACGTCGGCAGCAAGGGATCACAGGTTGGCAAGCACAGTGCCAGCGCGCCTTCGTTCGAGACGAAGCACGCCTGCCCTTGTGGACATACGGGCTCAGCCGGGGTTCCACCACAGAATCCGACGCACGTGCCGTTGTCGTCCGGGTCCACGTCGAAGCAGATCTGCGCGATGTCGCAGGAATCGATCCCCGACTGGCCGCTGCCTTCCACCGTGCATGGATCGCCAACCTGATCGGGGTTGGGATCCACCGGAGCACACCTCGTGGCGTTCCAGACCGATGAGCCGTCGTTTGCCCATGGCATGCACTTGTCTCCGTCGGCACAGTCTTGATCCCAGATGCTGCACTCGAAGGCGGTTGGGCATTCGGGGTCGTATCCCGGGCACCCCTCCATCGGACACGAATCGCACAGGAAGAGACACGCGCACGGGTCGAACGGAGGAGGAGGGTCGTCGTCGTGGCCGCTCGAGTCGGACCCGGACGTGGTCTCGGTCGTCGGCAAAGGCGGCGGCGGGAACGGTGTCGTGGTGCTGGCGCTCGTGGCAGGCGGTGCCGTAGAGGTCGTGGTTGCAACGCCGCCGCTCGTGGAAGCGTCGGCGCCGGTCTCACCCGCACTGGCTTCGTCGCCGGTCTGCACGACGGGTCCGCACCCCAGAGCCGAAATCAGGAGAACGGCGCTCAGAACACGAAAACCCACATTCCTGACTTTGCCGAACCGGACGCCTGACGTCAACACCGGGTGGGGCCGAAACCATGGCTTGCCTTCTGCAACCAGCCAGGAGAGCTCAAGGACCGCTGAAGATCCGGCCGCTGCGACGCAGATGCTCGATCTCCGCAGTCCAGCGCCGGTTGGCCTCCCGGGCCGCTTCGCGCCTGCGCGAGGGGTCGATGGGGGACGACTCTTTGATCGAGGACGTCAGCGCGTCGACCGACAGCTCGGACCTCGGCTGCATCGTGCCGTCGGGCTGACGCAGATACAGCTCTCCGTTGCGCAGCTCGACCTCGCCCCGCTCCATGAGCGTGCCCAGCTCGACGGGCTCGCCGACCTCCACCCAGGGAAGCTCCTCCTCGTCCGTGGCGTCCTCGGGCAGCTCGTCTTCGGGGAACGGGGGCAGCTCCGCCGACACGCGGGTGTAGCCCTTGGACGGAGTTTCCCACTCCGCGGGCAAGTCGTCGTCGAGCTCCAGCAGGTGGACATCGGTCAGGTGGGTGTTGAAGTGTTGCAGCGGCAGCCAGAACCCCAGCAACCCGGCGGGAATTCCCAGCAACCCGACGCCGAGCAGCGTGCCCACGCCCGGCAGCCGCCGCGGCGCGAGGCGCTGACCCAGCACCGCCCCGGTCCAGACCCCGCCCAGCAGCGTGATGAAGGGGAACATCCACACCGCGTCCAGGCGCAGCTCGAACTGCGCCCAGGCCACGATGATGGGGATCGCGAAGATCGCCAGCGGCAGCCCCAGCGACCCGGGACCGGCGGGTTCGGTGGCTCCCGCTGCTGGCAACGACACGTCACGCCGCGCGACCTGAAGCACGACCGCGACCACGATCACCGCGGCGCCGATCAGAACGGGCCGCATCGACATGTTCCGCTCGGGCGAAGTCGCCGACAGCCACGTGCTTGCGGCCAGGGTCGTCGCGCCGACCACGTAGGCCACGATCGAGGCGATGTTGAGCGACTTAGCGGTGCCTCCCATGTTCCAGGTCAAGCCTACCGCAGCCCGAATCATTCCCGATGGGTGTTCGTCGGGCCTCTCGGACCCTGCACGCCGAAGACGCGGGCGATTCCCGCGAACAGGTGCACCCCCGCTGCCATCGCGCCGGTCGCCACGAGCACGATGGCCGTCGCGATGGAGGTTGCCACGCCGCTGTCGGGTCCGACCGGTCCCGTGCCGATGGAGACGGCGACCGCGACCGCGAATCCAAGCGCGGTCGGCAGCCAGGCGGCGATCGGTCGTCGGCGTCCGGTCGCGCGCATCGCCAGCACCTCCACGACGCCCAGGACCACGACGACGGTGCCGATCGCGACGGTGGGTCCCTTCAACCCAGCTTGGACCGCCGTCGCCGCCCACCACGTCCCGACTCCCAGCAGGGCAAGCGTGCCGTGCCGTGCGAGTCCAGCGGCCGAGCTGCGGTCTGCCATGCGCTGCAGAGGAAAGGTAGACCATGGTGCACCGGACGGCGCAAGCAGGCCGGTGAAGCTCAGCTCCATTCGGCTGCACATGGGGACGGTCCTCGAGTCTGTCGAGCGCATCGAGAGCCTGACCGCCAACGCTCGGGCGGAGCCACAGCGGGTTGATCTGGCGCAATGTGCAGCGCCTGGCTTCAAGGCTTCGCCAGCGCCCGATGCACCTGTTCGGTGACGTCGTACGGGTTCGCAGCGCACCAAGAGATGCCATTGCCCAGCTTGCCCGACTCGGCGCTTCCCCAACACCACAGCTGTGCGGTGTCGTCGATCGCACACGAGACCCTCCTCGCATGCACGAGGTCTACGAATCGCGACTTTGCCTTCACGCGCTCGGCTTTCCCATCAGGCGCACGCCAGCACCACGCCGCTCCGTCGCCGTCGAGGCCGCACGCGCTCAACCAGCCGTCGGAGCTCACGAGCGAAAGACCGGGCACGGGCATGTCTTCGAGACCAGGTTCGTCATCGAGGATCCATACGAACGTCCCGTCGGAGCGCCGCGCGAGTCGCTGCGCCAAGGTGACCGAGGAAAACGTTCCGTCGAACCGGTGCGCCCGCCCCTCGCCCCGGCGGTCCAGCCAGCATTGCAAGGCGCCTGCGCGAGTGAGTCCACAAGCCTCGTAGGGCCGGGTCGAGACGGCGCTCAGGCTACCATCGGTCCGTTTGCGTTCTTCGTCGTCGCACGGGGTGATTCGGCCGCGCTCGATACACCACAGCCCATCGCTCTCGCCAAGCCTCGCGTCCATCGAGGGCGCATCGGCGTTGGACCACACATCTTCACTCCGGGTCAGCGGGTTCTTGCACCGGGCTTCGCCTCCAGGATTGAACAAACAGGTCTCGCCCTGTGTTCCGACACCGGCGCGCTCGAATCCGGTCGCGATGAACTGGGCTCTTCCGCAGTGCGCAGCTGGACACGCAACGCCCTCGTCGGTGCGCACGCAGACCGCCTCACCAAACCGAACGAGTCCACTCGGTTTCCCATCGAGTATCGCCTTGACGGGGTGTGGCTCTTGACGAGCCGGGATCGGAGCGCCGACTTGTCCATCCCACGCGGATCCCCAGCACAACAGACGCGCGTCGTTCGTGACGACACAGGTGTGCTCTGACCCGACCGCCAGTGAGCGCACCGGCCCCAGAGCGCCGGGGTTGCCTCGCTGACCAATGTCGTCTTCACCGCGGCACCAGGCGACAGACGCCGAGTCAAGACCGCACACGTGCTTCGCCCCGATCTGTAGAGATCCGCTGACAGTGTTCGGAGGCGGGTCGCTCTCGAGCAGCGCTGCCATGTTTCCGCGACACGTCACGTGACCCCGCCCATCGAGCGAGCACGACGCCTCGCTCGCCTCGTAACCCCAACCGACTTCGTCGATCGGCCAGACCCGCTCAAAGACGTCAAAGCGCTGTTCACCACAGGCCAGCGGATGCTGTGAACAGAGCCTGCCTTCGTCGTCGATCACCACAGGACCAGCCGAACTCGGCGTTGGCATCGGTTCGGGCGTGTCTAGACCTGCCCCCCAGCACCAAACCTCGCCATCTGGGTTGCGTGCACAGGTCCTGCCTTGGCGGTGGACGAGCTCGTCCACACCCCGAACGTAAGGCACCGGTTCTGGTTCGAGGGTGTCCGTAGCCTCCGACGCCCGACCCAACGCGCTCCCGTCCGTTCCCCAGCACCAGACATCTCCAGCAGATCGCGTCGCAGCACAGAACACCCCGTCTCCTGCCACGAGGGTCGAGACCGGCGGCACCGCGGCGACGGCCGGCTCGTTCTCGCCGGGGTCGACTCGACTCCCGAAGCCCCAGCAAACGACTCGACCGCTCTCGGTCACGGCACACGTGGAGCGCGGACCGGCCACCACCCTCGCGAGAGGATCGGGTGACGAGGAGGACTCGACGTTGAGACCTCGAGCCGCAGGCACCGGGACCGGCACCTCGGGCCGAACCGAAGGCCCTCGACACCCCGCCACGGTGAGGATGATCGTGCAGGCCATCGTCCTCGTAGACCCAAAACGGCCTGTCGACGGCATGGCCATATCCGACACGGACGCGGGTGCTCGCATGGTCTACAGTGTGAGCGAACCAGAGCCCGGCCGCAAACCGCTCAGCGAGTAGGAAGGCGACCGCACGCGGGAACTTTCGCGACGTCCGGCAGCGCCGCTACAGCGATCCGAGGCCGGGCGTTTGCCGGAGCGGGCGAACGGTTCGAGGCCACGGGTCCCGGGAGTTCGTCTCTTTGCGGTAGTGTCCGGCGATGCCGTCGTTGTCTCGCTCAAGCCTTTTGTTCGCCGTCGGTCTCGCCGGGTGTGCGGGACCGAGACACAGCGCCGACGCGCCCACGACCGTGCCCACAGCCCCCGCAGAAGCACCTTCGGCCACGGTCGACCAAGCCCCGGCCCCCGCACCGCTTCCCCAGACCGACCTCTACGTCCAAAGCTATGGAACCGGCGACGCCACCCTCGTCTTCTTGCACGGTGGCCCCGGCTACAACGCCGCGATGTTCGAGGCCTCGACCGCCGAGGCGTTGGGCGAACACCACCGGGTCCTCGCCTACGATCGGCGAGGCTCAGGGCGTAGCGCCGCCGCCGAGATCAAGGACTACACCTTCGACAACGCCGCCGCCGACCTCGATGCGATCGTCGCCGGTGTAGCGTCGCCGATCCTCGTCGGCCACTCCTTCGGAGGCATCCTCGCGCTCGAGTACCTCGCGCGGCGACCCGACTTCGAGGGCGCCGTGATCCTGGTCAACGCACCGATCCAGTTTGGCCGTACCCTCGAGACGATCATCGCCAACTGTCGCACCGTCTACGAAGCCAAGAAGGACGCCGACAGCCTCGAGTACCTCGTGAAGCTCGAAGCGATGGACCACGGCGACCTCCAGTACGCCAACTACTCGTTCATGCACGGGATGGGATGCGGACTCTACCGCCCAGCCAAGGCCACTGAGCAGTCCCAGGAGATCATGTCCAAGGCCGCAACCCACCCCGCCGCCGAGTACTTCACCAACAACCAGCCGATGCCCGTCATCGGATTCTACGCCCACGAGCGCCACACCACCCTCGACGAAACCGGCCACCTGCGAAGCCACGCCGATCAGGTCTGGGCAATCTATGGCGCCGAAGATCGCATCATCAGCCCAGACGATCGGGCGCTCTTGGGCGAGGTGCTGGGCCCGCGCTATCTAGAGATCCCCGGAGCCGCTCACAACACGTTCGTCGACCAGCAGGACGCGTTCGTGAAAGCCGTCGACCAGATCGTCGCCGAGGTCGCAGCCGCGCGGAAGTAGTCGCCGGCGACTACGGTTGGTCCGCGCCGGCGAAGTCGACCGCGCCCGTGTCGAACGCTCGTCCTAAGGCTCGATCTCGAGGCCGCGGTCGCGGACGTCCACAGGGACGGACTGCCCGATTGCCAGATAGCACTCGAGAGTCAGCTCCTGATCCATCAAGATCACGAGGAATCCGACTGTCAGATCGCCTTCAGTTCCGAAGACGAGGGGTTCGTGGCAGATGATGTGCTGCTTTGGAAGCGACGAATGTCTCACGGTTGCGAAGTAGCCGACGCCCGTGTGGTCGACGGAGGCGACCTCCGATTCGAGGACCTCGGCTAGCATCTAGCGCTAGCGCTAGCGCTAGGGGAAACGCTGTCGGTCGTTCAGGAGTTGCCAACCTGTGCGCCGACCAGCGCGTACACCATTACGGAGCGTAGACTCGGCTAAAACTTGATGCCGATCTGCGCCTGCTCGAGGTCCTCCGCTTCGACGATCATGTATCCGCCGACCAGCTCCTTCACCTCGGTGAAGGGGCCTTCCTTGGCGTCCTGTGCGTACACCAGCCGACCAGCACCGAGCTTGCCGCCCAGGTCCAACACCTGCCAGCGACGACGGCTCAGCGACGGGAGTGAGCACGTTGTGCTCCCCTCGGAACTCCGCGCGTCCGTATCGGGCGCAGCCTCGGAGGTCCAGGTGGAACAACTCGAGTACGACTGGGTCCTTCGCTATGTCCTGAGCAGTGCGACCGAGGAACACTGAGCGTTGGCCGTCTGGGGTCATCCCCCGTAGGTTCGGTCGAAGTACTCCCCAGCAGGCTCGACCTCAACGTCCGAGCAAGTGGACGCGACCGCATCTCGAAACGTCGTGGCCAGCTGTCCGTCGACGACCAGCTCCACGTCGCCCCCGGGCGCGGAGCCCTGCGACGCAGGATCATCGAGCCAATCCTCGAGCAGCACCCAGCGAAGCAGAAAGGAGAAGTTGGCCGGGTACCAGGCCATGCGAACCTCCCATTCGTCGGAGCTTGCCGCCCAAAGGGCGCGTTCGGTTGTGGTCGCGGACCGAAGCTCCTGCCACGTCGCTTCGCGGGAGTCGACCCCGAACCCATCGTGCTCGTGCCAGTCCTCCAACCTGCGCAACCCCGCGACGCACCCGGGCCTCAGCAATTCGACCGCTCGCTGGAGCACCGAAAGGACCTGCTCTGGGCGCAGCTCTCGACACTGAACCATGACGCCGTCAAACGGTGCCTGTCGTGAGCGCCAGCGATGTTCTAGGGCCCCGTCCATGTGGGTTCGTTCCCGGACAGCGAGTCGGCCTGCGCACGTTTCAGGGTCTGGAGGAGCCGGAATCCTGGATAGTCCTCCAACTTGGGATACCGATGGCGATGGTAGCCCCCTCTGTCAGGATAGTTGCCGCCTACGTTGCCGGCCGTGGACCCATCTCGCGCGAGCAAAGAGAATCAGCTCACGCGGCGCAGGTGGACACGCAGGGAGTCGTCGGCTTCCATCTCTTCGTACCGCGTCAAGTCGACGACCTCCAGCTCTGGCGGGAGCGCGGCGGTCAGGGACTCCTCGGTATAGCTGTTGAACAGCATGCCGTGGTGCGTCTCGGAAGCACTGCCGTACCACAACGCGTGCAGGACAACGCCGCCGGGCTTGACCACTTCGGCCTGACGACGCAGCGAAACGTTGAACGCCTCGCGGGTCAAGTGCTGCAGCACTTTATTCGAGTACAGCGCGTCGAAGCGCCGCTGGGTGTCCAGAGTCACCGCATCAAGTAGGAGCAGCTCACCAGCCGGGTTCCGGGCGCGATAGCGGTCGACGAAGATCTGCGACGCGTCCGAGCCCGTCGCCTCGAACGTTTGGGCCAGCATGTCGAGGTCCTTGCCTGGACCCATGCCCAACTCGAGCACCGTCGATCCGGCGGCAACGTGCTTGCGCAGATACTCGATAAGCAAGCGGCCGTCATAGCCGTCGGCGAGCGATTCGTAGGTGTCGACGTTGGCATCCTCGTCCCAGTAGCCCATGCGCGCCACCGTAGCCTACGCGATCGAGATCGGGCGCGAGTTTTCGTAGATCGCGTTCCGCACGTCACTGCCAAACGCCGTCCCACTCGTGCGCCCCCATGCTGACAGGATCGGTCCTGGGGAGCCCTGCGGTATCGGTCGGGTACTGGGCCGACAGGTCCAACCCACCGCGTGTCACCGAGCACGGGATGTCCGTCTCCAGCACCAGGTCTTCTTGACGTTGCCCCAGGCTTGGTCGAGACCAGCGTGGACCTCGGCGATCGTCAACCATGACCCGACCGGAGAATCGCTGTTGCACCACGCCGGAAAACCGCAGTTCAAAAGGTTCCGCAGCGTCATCGGCACGGACGTTGCCGAGTAGGACCCGATGCAGATGCTCGATGCCGCTTCGACCGTGATCTCGACCAGATTGTTGTCGATCGCGGGTGTCGTCCTACCGTTTGGCTGAATCCCGGTTTCGCCGCTCACACCTGGAAGGTGGATGCTGTTGGCGACGATCACCGCAGAGCCGCCCGCCAGTCATTTCACTTAAACGCACCGCCCCCAACTCGCTGTTCCGGGCCTTCCACCGCTGGACGGGGACCACGCCCGAAGCCTGGCGCGCCGAGGCTCGAGCCCACTGACCCTCTCAGGTCGGCACGTCAGGCCAGTGGGTTGTCGCGTTGGGCGAGTGCCCGGGTCCGGGTGACGTCCTAGGCTGAGGGCGTTTCGAGCGAAGGAACCAAGATGGCGTTTTTCAAGCAGCTCCTCGGGATGGCACCAACGGCAGAGACAGACGGCGAGGGATACATCCCTTCACCGCTCGGGCGGATGCTGGGCGTCGACAGCAAGAGTGGGTTCGCGCCCACCGACTTGGGCACCGAGTACACCGGGGACGCGAGGGTCTTGGTGCTGTGCACCGAGGGTCGCTACCTGGAGATGACCAACGGGAAGAAGTTCTCCACGGGACACAACGTGCAGGAGACGGCGGTGCCCCTCATGCATCTGACGAGCGCGGGCTTCGAGTTCGACGTCGTCACGCCGACCGGGGCGCCGGCGGTCCTCGAAGACTGGTCCGTCCCGCGCAAGGATGAGGCCGTGCTCGGGTTCATGAAGAGCAACCGGGCCAAGTTCGACAGTCCTCTGTCGCTGGCGAGGCTCGTCGCAGAGGGTGGCCTCGATGAATCGTCCCCGTACGCGGCTCTATTCTTGCCCGGCGGACACGGTGCGATGGTCGGACTGCCGGACGACGAGAACGTCGGTGCGCTGATCCGTTGGGTGCAGGCGTCGGATCGATACCTCGTCGCCGTCTGCCACGGCCCGGCCGCGCTCATGGCCACGACCATGAACGATGGTCCTCATCCCTACGCGGGCTACGAGATGTGCGCGTTCCCCGACAGCATGGACAAGCGGTCGCCGTCGATCGGATACCTGCCGGGCCAGCTCCCTTGGTTCCAGTGCGAGAAGCTCGAGCAGCAGGGCATTCGGATCCTCAACGACGACATCACGGGCGCCACACACGTGGATCGCAAGCTCTTCTCGGGCGACAGCCCCAAGGCGTGTGACGCACTCGGCAAGCTGATCGCACGCGCTCTGCTCGACGACGCCGTGCAGCCCTCGCGCGCGGCCTCCTGAGGGCGCACGGTGGGGTGCTAGGCTCCCCGTGTGAACCCCGAGCGACTTGGCACCGGCTTTCGGCGGCGGGCATCGCTCGAGGCCACCGCGTCGGACCTCGTTCGGGCCCGGGACGAAGACGGGCTCGTCGTGGCTGTCCTGGTGAACGCCTTCGACTGCGGGTTTGCTGCGGCTCGTTGCACACGAAGATCCGCGTTCCCTTCCGCATCATCGGCGCGCCTCCAGAACGTCGAGTACGGTGGCGAGCAACTCGTGGTCGAAGCCTCGCTCGACGAGCAACTCCACCGAGCCCAGTCGCATCGTCAGTCCCCTCGACAGCAAGACGGTCTACGCGACCACGACGCGGTTCGCCGAACGGATACGCCGCGTTGATCACTGCGTCGGCGGGCCGAGGCGCGGACCTACGAGCACCGCATCCGGCTCGACGCACTCGCCGGCCTCGATACGGGGCCGTGGGGCCTTGCTGCGGTCGGTAGGCCAGCAGTCGTAGCTGTATCGGCGCACCTGTGCCCGTCGCGGCTCTCCGTCGACCCCACGGTAGCGCCAGTCCGTCTCGGTCAGCACGTTGCCGCGGTCGTCGTGTTCATACACGTACATGAGCCGGCTCGAATCGTCGACGTCGGGAATGAGCCACCAGAGCATCTGCCGTCCCGTGCCCCAGCCGAACGTTTCGTCCATCTTCACCGACCCCGCAAAGCCGACCTGCGAACGCCGCACCAGCCGGCCTTGCTCGTCGAACCGCTGCATGTACAAGCCATCGAACGAGCCGTCGGCGCCGTCGTCCCAGATCTGCCGGATCTCCTTGCCGCGCGCGTCGAAGCGACGCTCGTAGGCGATCAGCTTGGTTCTCACCGTCCCTTCGGCACGAAACTCGGTCTCCTGCTCCCATCGCGGCTTGCCGTGCTCGTCGTTGCGGAACTCCATGCTGGCGGGTCGGTACTTCCCGTCCTTCGTCCAGACGTCGAGTTTGATGAGAAACCCGCGGTCATCGTACTCGTACAGATAGCGGAGCACGTCCTTGGTCTCGACCAGCACCCGGCCGTCTTCGTTGTACTCGTATCGATACTCCGACGTGCCGTCGTGGTCGGTCCGCTTGGAGGTCCGAAGAACCATCCGGTGCCGATCGTCGTACCGGAACGTCGCCACGTGGGTCGGCGTGCCGGTGGCGCTGAACTCGGTCTTCCGCACCATGCAACCGTGGTCGTCGAACTCCTGCTCCACCGCCTGCTCCAGCGTTCCGTCCGAGGTCAGGAGCTCCATCCGGCACCAGCCGGGGTACGGGTCGTAGGTCTCGATCGGTTCGAGCTCGGCCACCAACGCGGGGTGGGGCTGCGCCGGATCGAGGTCCCCGTACTCTGTGTCGACGGAGATCGGGGTCGGGAGTCGAGGAGGACGCTTCCCCGTCTCCGTCTCCAGCGTACTCGAGGGCTCGGATACCGCGCCCGGAGACGCGGACGCA
>CAYGTG010000094.1:0-13821 GCA_964352485.1 uncultured Nannocystaceae bacterium
GTGCGGACTCGAGGCATTCTACGGCTTCGCCGAGCAGACCCGCACGGTCCAGGACAAGCCGCTTCGCTACGCCGAGTTCGACCGCGACGATTTCCTCGAGGCCCACAGCACGACCCAGCCGGGCGGTGACCGAGTCGTCACCCTCGGTATCGACGGCATGCACTGCGCCGCCTGCGTGTGGCTGCTCGAGCGCCTGCCTCAGGTTGTTCCCGGCGTGTCCGAGGCCCGCGTGAATTGGCGCCGCGCTACGCTCACGGTTCGTTGGACCCCCGGCCATAGCCAGCTCTCGTCCATCGCCGACCGCGTGGCCACGCTCGGCTATCGGCCCTTCCCCCTCATCTCGGAGACGACCGCGCGAGGGGATCAGGCCGGCAACCGTCGCCGGATGGTCCAGCTGGCGCTGGCGTTTGCCGCGGCCGGCAACAACATGCTGATCGCGACCGGGCTGTATCTCGGGGCGTTCTCCCACATGAGCGAAGGCATGCTCGGACTGCTGCGCTGGGCGAGCTGCGTCGTGGGCGTGTTCTCGCTGCTTGGCCCCGGCCGCACCTTCTTTCGCGGGGCGCTTGCCGCCCTTCGCAGCCGCAGCCCGCACATGGACCTTCCGGTCGCACTCGGACTGGCCATCGGTGGCGTGGCAGGACTCATCAACACCATCTTGGGCCGGGGCGAGATCTACTTCGACACGCTCAGCGTGCTGGTCTTCCTGCTGCTTCTGGGCCGTTGGATGCAGGTCCGACAACAAGACAGCGCGGCATCAGCCCTCGACGTGCTCTACCGCGTCACGCCACGCATCGCCCACCGGGTCGACGAGGACGGGGTGCACGACGTGCCCGGCGACGTGCTCGTGGCCGGCGACCGGGTCGAGGTGCGCGTCGGTGACGTGGTTCCGGCGGACGGAGAGATCATCGGTGGCGAGACGACGTGTGACCAAAGCGTCCTCACGGGCGAGTCCGTGCCCGTGACGCTGGGGGTCGGAGACGAAGCGGCGGCAGGCACGACGAACCTGGGGGCGGTCATTCGCCTGCGGGTTCGCGCGGTCGGTGCGGCCACCCGCATCGGTGGCGTTCTCGAGGAGGTCGAACAGGCGTCGACCCAGCGGGCCCCCATCGTCCGTTTTGCCGACCGCATCGCGGGTTGGTTCGTGGCGTACGTGCTGCTGGCCGCCGGCGTGACGTTTGGCGCATGGATGACCCTCGATGCTTCGGTCGCCGTCGACCACACCGTCGCGCTGTTGATCGTGGCATGCCCGTGCGCACTTGGGCTCGCCACGCCTCTGGCGATCAGTGTGGCGCTGGGTCGCGCGGCCCGACGCAGGATCTTGGTCAAGGGCGGCGAGGCGCTGCAACACCTGAGCAAGCCGGGCCAGATCTGGCTCGATAAGACCGGCACGATCACGCAAGGCAAGATGACGGTGGTGCACTGGCGTGGTGAGGATGCCGACTTCGCTCGCCTCGCCGCCCTCGAATCTCAGGTGGTCCATCCCATTGCGACCGCGGTCGTGGGACACGCCGAGCACCTGGGTCTGCCCCTCCCCGCCGCGAAGGCCGAAGCGGGAACCGGCGGCGTGATGGGGGTGGCCGGTGGGCATCGGATCGTCGCCGGGCACGCGGGCTTCGTTGCCGACGCATGCGGCACCCCGATCCCCGAATCCTTCATGAAGCCCGCCACCGCGTGGGTCCATCAAGGACACAGCCCGCTGTTCGTGGCCCGTGACGGCCGGGTGGTCGGCGTCTGCGCGCTGGGAGATCCCATCCGCGACGACGCGCGCGACACCGTCGACGCGCTCCGGGAGCGCGGCTGGACGGTGGGCATTCTCTCCGGTGACCACGCCAGCGTCGTGCGCAGCGTGGGCATCCAGCTTGGACTCGAGCCCGAAGACTGCCGCGGCGGCCTGCTCCCGCAAGACAAGGTTCGCATCGTCAAGAGACGTGGGGTGCGGGGGGCTCCAACCGTGATGGTGGGCGACGGGGTCAACGACAGCGCCGCGCTCATGGCCGCAACCGTTGGTGTGGCGGTCCGCAACGGCGCCGAAGCCAGCATGCGCGCCGCCCCGGTCTACCTCGGTCGGCCCGATCTGGGCGCGCTGCTCGAGCTGCTCGATGGCGCCCGCAACACCGTCAAGACCATTCGCCTCACGCTCGGGATCTCCCTGGCCTACAACGCCGTCGCCGTCACCCTGGCTGGACTCGGCACGATGAGCCCGCTGGTCGCCGCGCTCCTCATGCCCGCGAGCTCACTGACGGTGATCGCGGTCGCTGTGTCCCGCCGCTTCGCCCCGACGCAACGCTGAACCCGATCGTCCTCGTGCCTCAGTCTGGCTTCATCAAGACTGGCGCTGCATGCTCGGGCGCATCCGCAGCCCGCATGAGCGCACTGCTGTCCGAGGGCGTCTCCACCGAGGCTGCGACGATCGGCGTCCGTAGGACGTCCTCCACCTGCTCCCGAAGTGCAGGGCGCTTGGATTCCGCGGTCTCCTCGCTGGCGGCCGTGGCGACCTCCGGGGCTTGCGTGGCTGGCGCTGCGCCCGACGCCAGCGGTTCCGCCGGGGCCTTCGCCTCGGTGGGTGCGGACGCCCGCCTCTGCCTGGCTTTCTTGCGCGAGCGCGGACGCGGATCGTCCGCCGCCTGACGTTCGGCCGGTCTCTCCTCCTCGATCGCCGCCATCGGTGCCACCTGCTGCACCCGAGGCGCTTGTCCCAGTACTTGGTTCTCCTCCTGCTGGAAGTCGACCGGAGGCACCGCCGCGTCGCGGATCTCAGTCGGTGCGGTGGAAGCCACGGTGTCCGGCAACTCGCGTGACGAAGGGAGGAACGCCAGCGCCCCAGCAGCGAACGAGAGCCCCCCCAGCACCAACCACGCTCCGAGACGTCTCTTGGACGCCTGCGGCGCGGCTGCGGTCACGATCGAATGCTCCCCGCTCGGGTTCAGCCCCGTCAGCGCAATCATCCCGGTGTTGCCCTCACCGAGGTGAGTGGGCACCCGCCCGGGGACCCGAGGAAGCCGAAACATCCGCGCGGGCACGGCATCGATCAGGGCCTCGACGATCGCGTTCGCATCCTTGGGCCGATCGGCGGCCGACTTGCACAGACACCGCTCAATGAGTTCGGCGAGACGCTTGGGAAGCTCCGTGTCCGCCCCCAGCGCTTCCTGAAGATCGGGGACCGGTTCGTGGACCGTCTTGTACAAGACCGCAGCTTCATCCTCGGCATCGAAGGGCGGCGCACCGGCGAGCATGGTCCAAAACAACACGCCGATCGCGTAGACGTCGGAGGCAAGCCCGACCGTCGCCTCCCCACTGAGAGTTTCGGGCGCGATGTACCCTGCGGTCCCCATCACGTGCTCACGCGTGATCGGGGTTTCGCCTTCGAGACGCTTCGCGAGGCCGAAGTCCAACAGGACGACGAAGTCCGAGCGCCCTTTGCGGTCGCAGACCATCACGTTTGAGGCCTTGATGTCTCGCAACAACACGCCCCGAGAGTGGGCATGCCCCACCCCTTTGAGGATCTGTGCCGCGATGGGAACGAATTCCGGCAGCGACAGTCGCGTGGCGTTGCGAAGACGTTCCGTCAGCGGCTGGCCATGCACGAATTCCAGCACGAGATACGCCCGCCCCTCATCGTGACCGTAGTCCCGCATTCGAACGGTGTTGGGGTGCTGCAGCGTGCTCAGTCGCCTGGCCTCCCGCTCGAACCTCGCGGCCGCATCCGGATCGCCGGTCCATTCCGCGGCCAGGAACTTGATCACGACATCTGGTCCGCCGTCTTCGTCGGTGGCGGAGAACACCACGCCCATCCCGCCGCGTCCGATGACCTCGAGCACCCGGTAGCGGTCCGCGATGAGGCGGCCAACGAGGCCCGTCTCCGTCGGTGCTTGTCTTGGTACCACGGCGAGACTCACGGGCTCTTTCCAAATCCCACGACGAAGTCGCTGTTGTGGGCGGCGTTGTGGCAGTCGCTGCACCACGCCACACGGCCAGCGTGTGTGGTCTCCTCCCCGCGCACCCGAGCCCAAAACCAGTCGCGGGAGTCAGGGTTGTACCCCTCGGGCCCCTTGTACATGATGGTCAGACCAGCCCGATCTCCGGCCTCGTCGAAGTGTTCCTTGACGAACATTGTCCCGACCGGAAAGTCGACCGACTGCGTCGGGTCGTCGGGGTCGATCGACCAATAGAGGTCGGCGGCGCTCGAACTGCCCCAGACAAATACGCTTGCCGCGTCCGCATGGGTTTCCGACTGTTCCGCCATCTCGCTCAGACGCATGAGGTTGTTCTCAAACCCCATGGCCTCTGCGACGATATCCTCGGAGGACAGATCGACGGTGGGCATGTCGCCCTCTTCGTCACCGGTGGCTTCGGTGCGTGCCGTCCGATCTGGCTCAGCACAGCCGGAGAGTCCGCAGGTGGTCAGGCACAGGAGGGCCAAGATCTTCGGTGTGCCGGTCACGGACCCACCTCCACGGTCGACTGTACCGGTACGCTGTGGAACACGAAGTCCCCTTCCAGCGTGTCGCGCAGGTACGGCGTGTTGGCCAGAGTCTGAGCAACGACTTGTACCTGGACCGTCCCGAGTTCGCTGGGCAACAAGACGGCTTGCTCGGCGGTGATCTGATTCACGCGAGAGAGTCCCGCGGGAATGATCGCGCTTTGATGTTCAAAGTTGCACGAGGGCAAGCAGCCCGGGAGGGTGGCATCGAGGTAGAGGTGGACGTAGCCCAAGCCGGGTTCGGAGACCTCGGTCGCGGAGACGAACCCCGGATTCACCATGGTGAAGTTGAGTGAGACGATCTCCACCGATAGGTTCTCGCCATCACCCAGAGGGACCTTCTCGCCCGGAGGCGGGGAGAGGATGCCGATGTGCTCACGACCATCGTCGACCCAGAACCCGGTGCTGGTTTGCGCCCGAGACCCCTCGAACAACTCGCCGTTCACGCGCCGCGCGACCAAGGTGATGTGATGAAGACCCGGAGTCGAGGGCATCGCCACGGTCCCGATTTCGATGCCCGACTCGAGTTCGCCCGCCGTGATCGTGTCCGTGAGCGCGCCGTCGATCGAGATCTCGATATAGCCTGCGTTCGAATCGCCGTCCGGCTGCGATGTCAGCAGCAGACGAGCGCCCGCGACCGCGATCGGGAGCGCGCCGCCTTGGTCAGTGGAGAACACCTCGAGCGGCGAGGGACTGAGAAGTTGCAGCGCCGGATCCTGATCCTCGGCGCTGATGGTGCACACGTTGTTCAGACAACGGCTGCCCACAGAGCACTCGTCATCCTCCTCGCAAACGTAAATCTCATTCAACGAGGGGTTGAGCGCGCCGCCGTAGCAGCCACCGAGAGCAAGGGCCACCATTCCGGACAGCATTCCGGCGAGGGGCAGAGGTGTTCTCCGCGTGGCGCGAGGCTCACGGAAACGGGGGGCGAATTTAGTCATTTGCGTTCGATCTCCTTTAGAAGCGCCAGCGCGAGGACACCCCGGCGAAGCCAGGCCCGGCGGTGGGAGTGACAGAGGCACGTCGGGCAACGCGTTGCGCGCGGACACCGACGGCGAGCAATGAGACACCGACCAGCGCAACCGCGGACCCCGCGGCCAAGAACGTGATCTGAAGCGCCTCGGCGTTGCGCCCCTGTGCGTGGAGTTCCTCGCTCTGCGCGAGCGTCAGACGTGAGGGGTTCTCCCCTCCAGAGAGTCGGTCGAGCGACTCGGTGTTGCGGCGAGCAACGAGACCAAACCCGACTCCCCCAGCAACTGCGCTCAGCACACCAACCCCCGTCAAGACGGCCCCGGTGACGATCAGCGCTCGCCCATCGTTGCCCTTCGCCGGCCCGGCATCGGTGCTTTGGACCGAGGGCGCGATCGGGGCAGGAGTCGGGGCGCGCTCGGGCTGGACCAACTTGCGAAGCACTTCGATGCGCTCGGCGGCCGCATCGCGCTGGGCCAAGCTCAACCGCGGCTGCTCAGCGAAGGCCTCGTAGTGCTCTAGCGCGGCCGCCAGCGCCCCTTGTTCCTCGCGAACCCGGCCGAGGTTGAAGAGGTCGGTCGGATGCGGCGCGATGGCGTAGGCCCGCTCGAACGCTGCGGCGGCGTCGTTATACCGTTCATCAGCGAATGCCGCCTCTGCCTCTTGGCGCGCATCACTCGCCGCCGCGGTGTCCGATGTCGGCACCGGGGATTCGGCCATGACCGAACTCGGCACAGCCAGCACCAATACCGCAAGGAGGGGAATGGATGTGCGTACGACAATGGAGTTCATGGGCATCCTTGGGTCGATCATCGCGGGTCCTCGAGCAGCGACTCGGGGAGCGGCTCGCCGTTGAGGGCTCGCAGGAATGCGGCGAGTGCTGTGCGGTCTGGGCTGGAGAGACCAATGGGACGCATCAGCTCATCGCGCTGGCCCGCAAACAAGCCAGGCGCGGCGCCGCCAAGATCGTAATGTTGGATCGCCTGCTCGATGGTGGCGATACCGCCGGTGTGCATGAATGGCGCCCGATGGGCGATCTCGCGAAGTGAAGAGGTCTTGAACGCGCCCAGCTCGCCTTCGCCATCGCCAACCTTGTTCACGGCGCATTCGCTCTTGTCCGGGTGGTCGCTCCAACGGCTGGCGCAATTGAACGGGCTCTGCAGCGCAACAGCCAGGCCCACCGCACGACCGTCATCCATGGGCTCCACGTGCTCCCCTACCTGAGGAACCGCGGTGTTGTGAAACTGCCCGTCGGTGAAGTTCGGGCCGCTGTGGCATCCCAGGCAGCGCGCCTTTCCGATGAAGACGCGTAGCCCTTGCTTCTCCATGTCCGTCAGCGTGGCGCTGTCCGCCGCGCCGGCGTCGAGTTCTCTCCAGAAGATGTCGAACCGGGAGTTCCGGCTGATCAACCGCCGCTCATAGGCAGCGATGGCCTTGCCGTAGTTCACATAGACTTCCGTAAACGCGTCCTGAACACCAGTTTCGAGGGTCTCCCAGGACTCGGTCCCCGGCTTCGCGTCCTCGGGCGCAAGAGGATTCCCATCGGAGTCGTGGAGCGTGGGGAACTCGCCGAACACGGCCTCGTACTCATCGCGGTACTCCTCGAAGACAACCAGCGCAACGCGCACACGCGTGCTGCCCATCTCGACCTCGCTCTCCGGGGGGTCCAACGCTTGCGCCCATTGGCTGTCGGCCCGACCATCCCAGAACTGCCACGGCGACGCATCTTCACTCGCTTCGGCAAACGCCCCATTGAGTACAGACATCGAGGAACGGTCGGTGAACGACACCCCCTCGGAGGTATTGCTCTCACGAGACTCATCAAAGGCCGCTCGGGGGTCGTGGCAAGTGGCACAGGCGATATCACCTGAACTGCTGTAGGCTTCCTCGAAGAACAGCGCCTGCCCCAAGGCTGCGGCGTCATCATCATCCGCCACCGCATTCGACGCATCTTCCGGAATCGCGTCAGGCAGCGGCCCAAGCCAATCCAGAATCGTCGAACGCTCCTGTGGCGTGAAGAACACATCATCGTCCGAGCCGGTTTCATCCGAACCCGTTTGAGCCGTGTCGGTGTCGTCCGGCGCGGCGCCTTGCGAATCACTGTCACAAGCGAACGCGCAAAGAGACAGAATCACGAAGATTGGAATAGGCGTACGCTCACGGACAAATCGCACAAGTGTTCACTTTCCAGGCTGGGAAACGGGGTTCGGCAATGCCCCCGAACGTTCGCCGCCGTGGATCATCACAATGAAACGCGATCATCGAGCGTGTCAAACACGTTTCATTGGCGTGGGAAGCAGAACAAAACGTAGTGCTTCCCCCGATGGTCAAAAACGGCGTTATTCCCTGTTTGGGCCACCCAGAAAAACGCCGAGGGGCCGGCTATAAGACGGCCAGCCGGCCACCACACATGACCCTTAAGGACATACAGTCAGAACGAACGCACATCGCCTCATCGACGCTCAAACGCTCCGACGCGTTGCCACTCGAAGTCTTCCACAGCGAGCGGTGCCACCATGCTGTGGCGCAGCCGCTCGGCATGCGGATCCGCGGAGTCCGGCCGCGGCGACCGCCGCCGGGCGCCTGTCACACAAAATGACCGGCCGGCAGGACAACCCGAACGGCCGGCCGGGCGGTATGCTGGCTCCTCCATGAGCGTGCTGTACATCGCCATCCCCGTCGCGCTCGGCATCGCTGGCCTCGCCCTGTGGGCATTTGCTCGCTCGGTTCGCGAGGGCCAGCTCGATGACCTGGAGACGCCGGCGATGCGGATCCTTCACGACGACGACGCTCGGCCGCCCGAGAGCTGAGCGCGACAGAGTTCACGGGCGCCCGCTGTCCGAGGGCGGAGCGCTCACTCTTCTTCGACCTTGCCTGCCGAAGTGACTCGGAACGCGAAGTCGTCTCGGCCTCCGGTGATCGAGACCTCGATCGTCGTCTCGTCGAGGCGCTTGAACCCGAGAGTCAGCTGATGCTCTTGCGGGGTGGTCAAGGTGTAGGAGCCGGCCTGGGGGACGGGGTCGACCGCACGCATCTCAACGTCGTCAATGTCCAGAGACCAGACGCCTCGCGGGCTGGTCCAGTCTCGAGTGCCGACGACCTTGATGCCGTCGCCGAGCCCGCCCAGCAACGTCTGGGTTCTGTCGGATTCGACCTCGATGGAGGTGCGGTCATTCTCGAAGCTCACGTCGGTCTGCACCCGGCGACTTGCATCCGCCCAGGTCACCGTGGACTGCCCTTGCAGCGTCACGACACCGTCGGTGATGCTGTCGTAGTCGTGCTCGACGATCACGGCGTCGTCGCTGAGCTCCCACGTGACGGTGACCACGCCGGCATAGGTCTTGCCGCGATACTGACACTGGTCGCCCAGCTCCCCGAAGTCGATGACGAGCATTCCGGGCTCGGGCGATTCTACGGTGGAACAAGCAACCTGACTCTGTGCGAAGTTGCGGACCTCCTCGAGCATCGCCTCTACACCGCCGCCGATCGTGAAGCTCGTGGTGATCTCCACGATGCCGTTCTCCAAGCCAGCGACCTGCCCGGTCAGCGCGACCTCATCCATCGCCTGCCGCACCTGAGCTCCGCTCGCCTCGCCACCGAGATCACAGCCCGCGCTCGCGGCAACGCCCAGTCCTAACCCCAATCTCAATGTCTGCTCGAGCATCCCCATGCCTCAGAGAAGGAGCACGAAGCATGCCAAGCGAGGGCCCGAGCCGTTGCGGCGCTGGCCGTTGCAGCGTGCAACGGGATCGTTGCGAATCACTGCGGCGGAGTCCAACACCGGGACTCTTGCGGCCTGCAGGCTTCATCGGGGCAGCGGGACCGCAGCAGGAGAATAAGGAGATCACTTCCTTGCAAGGACCGCCTCAGCCACTAGGCCGCCCCAGATGACCAGCGAGAAAGCTTCCAGTAGAGCCGGACGAACCTTGGCACTGTCGGACGATGAGGACGCCAAGAGCGCCGCGGCGAGCGCTCTAGCCCAGGCTGGGGAACCACACAGCGCGACCTCAGCGGAGGTTGCCAGCGCGGCGGGCCGCATCTTGTCCGATCCCGACGCCACACGAAGAGCCAAGTCTTCGGCCGGCAGCGCGCTCGCTCAGCGGACCGACGACGACGATGACGGTACGAGCCGATCGAAGGAAGAAGAGGAGTAAGTCCCGCTACAAAAACGCCGACAGCTCGACGCGGTCCAGATCGATCCGGTGGAGCACGCTGGAGAAGCTGAGATACGCAGCCAAAGCGTCGAGGTTGGCTGCCCACGGCGGAACGAACCGAGCCGGTGTGATCGTCCCGTCCTCGAACAGCGGCTCCAACGCCAACACGTCCCCCAGCGTCAACCGCCCCGCAAACAGACGCCCGATCAGCTCGGGCCGGCCATCCACGATGGCGCGGCGAAAGAACGTGTGCACCGACAGCAGCCCCTGCAGGTAGACCACGTCCTTCGTAAACGCTTGCCCCCCGCGAACGTCTCCGCCGCGAAAGACCCGTGAAGAGGACTGAGCGCTCTCTTCGACGGTCTGCCCTGCGCCCAGAAAGAACTCAAAGACCTCGATGAAGTCAGCGCCCGCCAGCGCCATGTCGATGGCCACCACCCGCAGCGCAAGACGACGCAAGCGGGAGAGGTCCATGGCGCCGGACCTCTGCTCGGCCAACGTCGCCAGCCCTTCCTGCGTGGCCGTCGTGCGCGGTGACGAGAGCGAGAGCGACAACATCGCCCCCTGTCCCCGCCCGTTGAGGGCGGTCGCCGAATGCACAAAGCCCTCGTGCTGGATCAGCTGGGCGATGTCGTTTTCGCTGAAGCACGTAGCTGCCCGCAGGCGAACGCGAGTCGCAGACGCGGCTGCCTTGGCGCTGAGGTTCGGATCAACCTCCACCGAGGGCGCTTGATCCCCGAAGAACTCGCCGAACGCGGTCCGCATCTCGGCGGCGACGGTCTCCGCGCTGATGCAGTACTCCGATTCGTCCGCTCGGCTTGCGGCGACCAGAGGCTCGGTCACTTCCAAGAGCCGGTCGGCGGCTTCACGGTGAGTCACCGAACTGCCCGCCAGCGTGTCCGAGGGACAACCATACAGTCCTCGCGACGCGTCCGTCGCCTTCGCGGTGCCGGCGTGCGCGATGATGTCCGCCGCGCCCAGGTAGCTCCTCGCCGTGTCGGCCAGGAAGTTGCCCCAGGGGTCACCGTCATCGATCGCTGCAGTGGTGGACAGAACGCTCAGCGCGTCGTTGTTGACCGGTGTCGGTGCCGGTGGCGTTGGCAACGACGGCTGACCGCCCCGCCACTGCGCCACGAAACCTCCGACCGTCTGCGATGGCCATGCGAGGGACCCCAGCAAGTGGACCTGCCCGGCTGCCGCTACCAGGGCGCGGTCTTGGGCTTCGCGGACGAGCGTGCGGTCGGTCAAGCCGCGTCCCCGGCCGCGCCGGACGTCGTGCCGCTGCTGCTGCTCGACTCGGCGCCCGCGCTGCTCGACGAACTCGTGCTGCTCGACGAGCTCGTGCTCTCGTCGTCGCCTGTGCTGCTGCTCGACCCGGAGCCGTCGCTGCTCCCCAAGGTCGTTGCACCTGCGGGCAGCCGACAGAAGCCCTGCGCATCGCAGGTCGCATCCGCATCGCAGCAGCTCGAGTCGTCCGCGCACCACAGCCCCACGGTCCCCGACTCCACGCAAGCCGCCTCGCACGCGAAGTCCTCCGGCTCTGGTGTCTCACCGATCGTTCGGCGGGCCGAGCAGCTCAGCGCTTCGTCGGCACACGGCGAGCACGCGAGAGAATCTCCGTCGGCCTCGCAGCAAGGCTCGACAGGTTCCTCGCCCGTCGTCGAGGACGTGGTCGAGGTCGGGGAGGCCGTCGATCCTGTCGTCGTGTCCGGAGGTCCCGGAGGCGCACCCTCGGTTTCTCTGGCACCGCCATCGTCACCGCAGCCAGTGGCCAGCAGCACCGCGAACATCAATGCGAAACGGCGCACCCTCACATCACCAATCCGCCGTCGACATCGAGCGTCCGGCCGTTGAAGTAGTCGCACTCGACGATGAACTTTACGGCGAGCCACAGGTCCTCGGGCAGGCCGATGCGACCCACCGGAATGGCCGCAACGAGAGCATCACGCGCGGTCTGCTTCATGCCTCGGGTCATGGGCGTCTCCACCATCCCAGGCGCGATGGCCCCCACGCGAATGCCGTACCTCGCGAACTCGCGAGCCCACGTGACGGTGTTGGCGGCCAGCGCAGCCTTGGCGCTGACGTAGTTGGACTGTCCGCGGTTCCCGTGCCGCGCCACGGACGACATGTTCACGATGACGCCGGGCTTGTCCCCCTCTTCGACCATCTTGGCCACAACCTCGCGCACCATGAAAAACGCCCCGGTCAGGTTGACCCCGATGACCGAGTTCCAGTCCTCCGTCTTGAACTTCTTGATCGCTCCGGTCTCTCGGTCCTTCTTGACGACCAGCTGATCGCGAAGAATGCCTGCGTTGTTGATGAGCCCGTTGAGGCCCCCCATCGCATTGTGGGCAAAGGCCACCAAGGCTTCACAATCATCCTCGTTGCTGACGTCGCAGCGCGTCCGATGAATGCCCTGCGGGAGTGATGCCAACCCCTCCTCGTCGACATCGGCCGCGGTCACGCTCGCACCGGCCTCGGCAAGCTGGGTCGCAAAATGAGCTCCCATTCCTCGGGCTGCCCCAGTAACGATGACCTTGAGATTCGACAGTTCCATGTAGGCCCCGGCTTATAGCAGCTCCGTGATGGTGTTCTGGTAGATTCATCCCGTGGCGTCCGACGTGCCCCGGATCCCGCTCATGCGGGCCAGTGTGATCCAGGGCAACCTCGCCGACCTCGAACGCCTGGGACCCCTCGTCGTCGAGGAGGTCCGCAGCCAGCTGGACGTCCGGGTCGTCGAGTCCATCGAGCGCGCAGGTCGAATCGCCTGGCTCCCCCTGCAGCACGACCTGGAGCTCGCCGCGGCGGTCGAGAGCGTCATCGGCCGCAGCGAACGCGTGCAGTGGGCCCGGACATCCATGCTTCGCTCCCTGCGCACGCCGCTCCTTGAGCCGCTGTGGCGCGCCGCATTCCGCGTGTTCGGCATGTCTCCTGGAGCGCTCTTTCGGGCCGTCCCGTCCGGCTGGGCGGCGGTCTACCGCAACGTGGGATCGGTGGAGCACATCTCCCGCCCCTGCGCGGCTAAACTAATCATTTCGCAGCTCCCGGAGGTCCTGATGGCCGACCTCGGATACCTCGAAGGTATGTGCGGCACATTCATCGCCCTCCTCGAGATCGCGACCGTGCCGGGGATCGTCGAGGTCGCCAACATCGATGCGCGGCAGCGAGCGATCGAATATGCCGTGCGCTGGGGTGATGCGCTCAAGACGTGAGCGCGCCGACGTACCGCGCAGAACTGCTACAGTATGGGCCGTGTCGACGCCTCGCTCGACGGTTGGAGGCTCGCCGCAACGTTCTGCGGCGTTTCGCGAGCGTGCCCGACAGGAGGCCGACCGATACGGCCCCGACCCGTGGATCTTCGTCCGGGAGCTGCTGCAGAACTCCCGAGACGCCGGCGCCACCGCGGTGACGTTCCGGGTCGAGGAGCGCGACGGATGGGAGCGGGTGCGCTGTGTCGATGATGGCGAAGGCATGTCCTTCGAACACGCCCGCCGCTACCTGTTCGCGCTGTATGCCTCGAGCAAGGAAACCTCGAGCAACCAAGCCGGCAAGTTTGGCGTGGGCTTCTGGTCCATCCTCCGCTTCGACCCCGCGCACATCACCATCCGATGCTGCACGAAGGCGGGACGCTCTTGGGGTCTGCGCCTCGACGGCTCGCTCGAGCGGGCGAAGCGGGTCCCCGGGCTCGCGCAGCAGGGTACAGAGATCACCCTCGAACGCCGCGGGGGCGACGGCAGACTCGAGCACCGGGTCTTCGACGCCGTTTGGCAAGCGGCCCGCTACCTTCACCGCAGGGACGACGGTCGGACGCCGCTGCCGATCACGGTGAACGGACGGCGCGCCAACGCCGACTTCGCCCTCGAAGCCCCCAGCTCCTCGTTTCGCAGGGGCTCGGTCCGCGGGGTGGTCGGCCTGGGCCCGGCCCCCCGGGTCGAGCTGTTCTCCCGAGGCCTGCGGGTTCGAGCCGCCGCATCGCTGGATGACCTCGTCGCGCCGACGGGTCGGCACACCGATCGGATGCGGGTCCAATTTCCGGAGCTTCCCGGTGGGCTCGCCCCTGTAGCGTTGCTCGAGAGCGACGAGCTGCAGGTCATGCTCAGCCGGTCCGACGCTCGGGACAACCGCGCGCTGACCCGACTCGTCAAGCTCGCCCAGCAGGAGCTCGAACGACTGATCGACCGCCAGCTCGCGCAGGTTCGTCCGCGTTCGTTCCCT
>CAYGTG010000095.1:0-9223 GCA_964352485.1 uncultured Nannocystaceae bacterium
CGGAGCCTGAGCGCTTCGACGTCATGGAGCTCTAACGCCACGGAGCCTGAGCGCTTGGGCGCCATGGCGCCCGAACGTCGCGGAGCTTGAGAGCCTCGACGTCCTGGCGCTCTAACGCTTCGGAGCCAGGGCGTCCTGGCGCTCTAACGTCGCGGAGCTTGGGCGTTTCGACGTCCGAACACTTCGAAGTATCTAGCGTCCGCCTTGGGATCGTCATTCTACCCCCCCGAGAATGGCATTTCGAGCAGCAGCGAGGGTTTCGGCGAAAAGAACCTGGTCGATGTCGTCTGGGATTTTTGCTCCTCGGGCTCGCCGCCGCCGCCATACATCGAGCTCCGATGGCCTTGGTCTTGCAACCTCGTCTAAAGCCCGCGCTCGGTCGCGAAGGTAGTCTTTCGGGCAGGGCAGGGGGTCACTGGCCTTGGCTTTCTCGGGCGGAGCCGGAGGCGGAGCTAGATTTAGCTCGCGAAGCGAGTCGTTTTGAAAGGGGATTTGAAGGGGTGTTCCCCTTCTCCTCCCTAGTCCCCCTTCCCCCGTAGGGGGGGGGACGGGGTTGACGGCAGTTTGTGCCGCGCAATTTATGGGCGCCTTTTGAGTCGCGTCACGACGAACCTGAACGGGCTCAGAAGCAGGCCCCTCTAGCTTCCGCCTGACGACTCGTTCCGCGGCTTCGCGTCGACCCACTCGGGCCTTCTGGCGCAGCTCCACAGCCCGCTTTGCTGCCGAGCGCCGCGTGTAGCCCGAACGCTTGGGAACACGGCGTCCCAGTCGAGCGAGCTGCGTGCAGGCCCACGGGAGCAACTGCTCCCCAAGCTCGGGCCCAACCTGCAGCAGCAGGTAGTGGTGCTCGCTGGGCCGCCCCTCGGCGGTCCCTTGCTTCCACGTCTGGCGACGCTTCACGAGGCCGAGCTCGACGAGGCCAGGGGGGCGGTCCTTGCCCCCGTTGAGGGCGTATCGGAACGCTCGCTCCGACATCCCCAGGTCCGAGGCCAGGATGGCCTCGTACTCATACACGCCCAGAGCACCGGCCATGTACGCGGTCACCACCGCGCGCAGCACGTCTTTCTGCGTCCGGGTGAGGGTGGGGTGCTGCCCCCGCAGGAACTCCGGCAGGCTGTTCGAGCGATCGCCCAACTCCCGCACCGTGAAGCACTGAGCCTCGACGTGCGCCATGGTGACCGAGGCTGAGCGCCCGTCCTCCCACATGCTCCGCCGGCCACGACGCTTCTCGATGCCGTCGAGCTTGAGCTCGAGTTGCTCGCAGCGGACGTGCGGTCCGGTCCCGCGTCGACGCCACGTTCCTCCGGGGAAGAACCCGAGTTGTGCGCTATGCGCGGCATCTCGGGCTCGCTCGGCCTCCCGCTTGGCCTTGGCCTCGGCCTTCCGGCGCTCCTGCTCTGCGCCGGGCACCTCCTCGTCGGGGTAGCCCGCCCACAGCTCGGCGAGGCGCTCCGCTGGGGAGGCCTCCGTCCCCACCAGCGTCTGCGGCACCTCGGGCAGACCCGCTTGGGCCACCGCGTTGACGAACGGGGCAGGGCGCTCTCCCGGCGCCTCTGGCGTCCCACAACAGCTCCCGGCCCCCGGGGACCTCTTCGAGGGCAGAGGCTGCTCTTGCGCCTCCAGGAGCGCCTCCAGGAGTCGTCCGAGGCCGCTCGGCTCCTCCTGTTCTCTGCAGGCTGGACCTGTGACCTCCGGAACCGGGCAGAAGGGCGCCGAGACGGGCGAGGTAACCTCGCCTCCAGAGGCCGTAGAGCTGTCCTCTGACTCTCGGGGCCGCGCCTGCGCGCTCAGGGGCTCATCCGAGGACAGAGGCGGCTCCTGGCCAGCCTCTTGCGCCGCCATCGCCCTCTCAAGTTGTGCGGCGAGCTTCGGGTCCAGCTTTCGCAGCTTTTCGAGGTCTCGACGTCTCACGAGAGCCTCCCATCTGCGGGTTTTGCGGAGAAGATCTCTTCGCTACGCGAAGTCCATCCGGCGCTGGACACACATCGATCGACACGGCTGCACGACGTCGCAAAGACGCCCGTACAGCCGCAGAATTCTGCGGCAACCATCCGAGAACCTCAGCGCTGTCGTGAGACGCGGTTGTGAGGTGCAGAGGGTTTCGATTCGAGCTGGGTTTGTGCTACGGTTTTCACGTCGGCCTGTCACAGAGGTCGGCAGTGCGCTCCGGGGTTTTCGGGGCGTACGAACCCCGAGGGCTCCGAACTGACTTTCGGACCCTGGACCCCGGAAAAGGCCAGCATTGCCGTGCTGGTCTTTTCGCTTTAAGGGGAGCGCGATTTGGTTGCCTCATCGGACCAAAGCGGCACCGAAATGTCCAGGGGCAATGAGCGCGCCGTACATCTACGCCTGAGCAAAGCGGAACCCCCCTCGCGGACGTGTTTTCCTCTCGCGCATCACAGCACGCGGGTCATCGACATGCCGCCTGCGACCAGAGATCGGACAGCCTCCCCCTCTCATCGACAACGGGCCCGTCAGCCCGTGTCCGTCACGACCGGACACTCCACTCGGGCATCACGCCGACCGCCGCCTCACCATCGGTCAGGTCGAAGGGGAGATCACCCTCCCGGTCGCTCGACCTGCTGCTTCGCCATGGCCTGGATGCGCATGAGGACGTCTTGCTGCGCTGAGTCGAGCAAGCCCAACAGCTCCAGGCCGTTGCCCCCCTGCATCAGCGAAGCTTGAAGCTCGAGCACCGCCTGCGCCGCCGCTTCGTCGCTCTTGGCGGAACGAACAGCCTGCAAACTCCGGTTTTGCTCGGCGCTGAGCTTCTCCATCAACTCGATCGCTTGGCCCCCGTCCATGCTGCCCAGCCACATCGCAATCGTCCGGACGATCGGGTCCACGACGACCTCGCCCGTTGTTGCTCCCTTGCCCTCAGCGCTCGCTGCTTCCGGCCCGGATGAAGCCCCGGCACCCGTTGCCCCGGGAGCAGAGGGAGCGCCCGGCGACGCTTCCGCTGCTGATGATGCGCTTGGCGGAGAGCCCGGAACTCCAGAGAACCCCGGCGGCGGCTCCTTCCCTCGGTTGAAGAACTGCCACAACGCCATCTCCAGCCCTGGCTTGAGCACCTCAGATCCGAACGAGTCGCCCTCGGGAGCCTCCGGCAGTACCTGCTGAGCACCGACCGCTGCCCCCTGCGTGACAGCGGCCTGGAACGCCATCGTCAACGCATGCTCTGACATCTTCGCGACCTTTCCCTGCGCGCGCAGAAGAGGCTCGGCCTGCGCCGCCGACTTGAGCAGCTTGTCGGTGAGTCCTTCGTTGTACGCGATCATCATTCGCTCTCGCGCTTCGAACATCGCCACCACCCACCGGATGATCGGCATCCACTGCTCGAGGCCCGACGTCGGGCCGGGTGGCTGGAACTTGAATCCGAGCTTGGCGTCCGCGGCTTGCTCCTCATCAGACAAGACCTTGAAGCACACGTACTTCCGGACTTCTTCCCCCTCAGCACCGACGGACATGTAGCGCGCCCGGAACCGCGTCGACTCGTCCGTCTCCGCCACATAAGACGTCGCGATCGACATGATCGCGGTGTTCAACTCGTCCTCCAGCTCCGAGGTTCGCGACTCCGGCGACGCATCTTCGAGGCTGATCGCGTTCAGCTTGTGGAACCCGGAGTTTCCATTCGACGCCTTCACCTCGATGATGACGCGCTGCAAGACGTGAAACAGGGCCCCCGTCACCTTTTCAATCCCAGGGTCGATGGCAGGTGCGAGGTCGTGGAGCGGAGTGGCGCTGTCGAACTTCATCTCTTCCGATCTAGCGCCGCCAAACTCAAAATAGAAACGGACAGGGCCGCTACGGACAGGTGGCGTTCACACCGCGGCCTTTTTTTCGTGTTTTTTCAATCAACCGCTCGTCGACGCGGCGTCGATCGAAGATCAACGCGACATCAACGGCGTCAACGCGCGTCGATCAACCCTCGAGAGCGATCGAATACAGCGTTTCAACCGTTGACTCTCGACGTTGACGCGTCGATCTGAGGTGTCAACGCGGCGTCGATCCGTCGCTCAGGCCCGTTTTTCCGCGACTGACGTCCGTTGACTGTGAAGCGTCGATCCGTCAACGAATCCTCAGAACGGCGCTCCGAGGCCCCGTAGAGGGCTTCGCGTTTTCCCTCTCGTTTACCCGTGAATAAACGCGAGGAATTACTCGCGCCGCCGCTGCGCGACTTCCCCAGTGTTCTCCGGCGTTTATTCGCGTTGATGCCTCGCGTCGTTCTCCGTCGTTGGCGTCAACGCGATTCGCCCTCCACGGTGAATCTCGATGGCCGCGAAAGACCTGACCCACCAAGAACTGGCAGCGCTTCCCAAGCGCCAGCTCATCGAAGAGACGTTGGTGCTTGCCGGGAAGCTCAAGGCCATCAAAGACAAGGCAAAAGAGAAGGTCGTCGAAGCGGCCGAGGAGAACGCCGACTACATGGCCGCCGCCGTCGGTGCTGCCGCTGCCGGATACGCCCTGGGCATGGGCCAAAAAGACACCGACGCCGACACTGAAGGCGTCGACCACACGACGATCCTCGGCGTCGACAAAGACCTCGCGATCGGCCTGGGCCTCGCGGGGGCGAGCTATCTCAAGCAGGCCAAGAAGTACAAGCCGCACCTCCGCCAAGGCGGCATCGGAGCGATGAGCTTCTACATCGGGCGCAAGACGTACGACTCGGCGCGCAAGCCGGACGAAGACACGAGCGCCTGACCTCCTCGGCCGGCGACCCTCCACCAGCTTCCCTTCGTTGGGGCTGGGCCTCAGACCGCGGCGGACGATGCACGGACCTGAGCCTACGCCTCGCAGCCTCGCACGCATCCGCGTGCAGGAGACAACAGCCATGGCGAACGCCAACGAACTTCTGTCCAAGTACAGAACCGACAAGAAAGCTGCGACCGCGCAGCTCGCCCTCGCACCCGGCTTCGGGGTGGGGAACTACCACCGCCATCCCGGCGGCAGAGTCTGGGCACCCTCTCGGGCCCCGCAACCACAACCACAGCCTCGGCCGCAGCCAAGGCCACAGCAGATGCGAGCACCCGCGCCCGCATACGGGTACGCACCGCGCGGCGGCTACGTCGGCGAAGCACCCGCGAACATACCGACACAACCCGCACCGACCGCGGACCCGTACTACCCGAACGGAAACCCCGTCGACCCCTACAACCCGCCGGGCTCCCCAGGGACCTACCCACCACCCACCGGATATCCCAACGGGAACTCGTATCCACCACCGAGACCACAGTACCCGCAAGGGAACACCTACCCCGACCCGAACTGCGACCCCTGCGGACATGGGGTCACGCAGTACTGCGACACCCCCACGCCGTGTGGCGTCAACGCGATCGGCCAAACCTCGTTCGGCACCAACGGCATTCCGCCCGGCGTCGTGACGCCGATCATCGTGACCGCCGGTGACGCCAAGAAGTTCAAGGCCAACAAGCTGTACTTCGAGGCGCTGCCTTGGGCCTCGCCCGACCTCATCGACACCGCGCGACTGCCCGCGGGGCAGAGCAGCCTCCCGCTGTTCCTCGTCGATGCACTCGTCGGTCGCAAGTCGCAACTGCGTCGCGGCGGCTCTCCGGCGCTCGGTATCTCGCAGAGCGCCTACGCCAACAGCAAGGAAATCGAGCTGGTCGACTGGGAGGAGTTCACCTCCACCACCGAGCACAACCTGAGCTTGCTGTTCTTCAACCCCAACAAGGACACCCCGGTCCACGTGTCGGTCGTCCTGTGGGGCGACATCTAGCCCAGACGTAGAGCAGGGGAGGGTGGCGACCGGAGTCGCCCTCCCGCCACCGAAGACCACTCAGCCACGACCTCGTCTCCATGAACACCTCAGCACATCGCTCCGCGCCGCAGCGGCAGCTCTTCGAGACCGCCCCCCAGCTCTTCTCGCTGTGGAGCGACGACCCGAAGTCGTACGCCAAGCCGGACGCGGTCAAGGTGCTCAACACCGGAGACTCGGAGCACGCCGGCTGGACGGTGAGCATGAGCGCCCTCGAGGCCGTTCGCATCGAAGCGAGCGCCGTCATTCCTCTCCCCCGCAACGACGTCGCTTCAAGTGCCGTTCCCAGCACTCGGCTGCACGCCCGCGTCTCCTGGATGCGAGCCGGCCAGGGCACGAGCATCGTCCTCGACATCGGCACCGGTTTTCGTCTCTGCATCGAAGGCTGCTCCGTTGAGGTCGAAGTCCTCGGGCCGCCCGGTCTCATCCGAGAGGTCCAGCAAAACGATGCGCGCCCGCTCGGCAGCGGCGGGACCTACTTCGACACGCTTCTCAGCGGCCAAGCGATCGGCGTCACCACTGACCCGGTCCACCCCAACACGCTCACGCAAAGCGTGGTCGTGCCCAGGGGAAAGACCGACATCGCGCTGCCGCTGCCTCGATTCGCGAAGCGCCTCCAAGCCTACGCCCCAGCGCCCGCCCAGTTCGCTGCGCTGCACTACCGACTCGGAGCCCTCGGCCCGTCCCTCGCGGACGTCGAACTCGCACAGCGACGAACCTGTAGCGACGACCTCGTCCCGCAGGCCGCCACCCACATCACCACCGGCAAGGCCGACACCACCGCCGACCGCCGACTCACCCTCGTGTGGACGCTCGGACTCTGAGGACAACTGCCATGCGCCAGATGCAATTCAGCCTCGACCTCGACGACGACCACATGTTCGGCCCCGCCTGCGCCGAGCTGGCCGAGGCCCTCGTACGCATCAACATGCTGGAGATCGCCAACACACCCAGTCTCCCATGCTGCCTGGGCTGCGGCGGCGTCCAGTACACGCTCCCGGTCGTCTGCGATTCGTCGCCCACCCCGAAAGCATCAGCACCACCTCGCGTTGCGACCGTCGGATTTGGACCACTCCCCAAACGCGCTGTGCCTCCGGCCTCCCTTCAGGCCCACAGCTGTCAGTCCCTCCTCGATGCCCGAGGCATCTACGCCCACAAGCGCGGCACCTGCTTCGACCTCGCGTGCGAGCGAGCCGCCCGTCTGCGCCTTGCCGGCAAGACCGCGACCGTCGACATCGAACAACGAACCTACGCCGGCCACCCTCTGCCCGGGCAGTTTCACGCCGTCGTTCGCACCGCCCACGGGATCCAGGACCCCGCCGCCGAGCTCCAACGCAAACCCGGCCAATGCAGTGGCGAGGCCTGCAACTGCACCGGGGGTCACGCGTGAGCAGCACGGCCCTCAAGTTCGCCGCGGTCATCGGTGGTTTTCTGTGGCTCTCCGGTCGCAGGACAACCCCAGCGCGCCCGAAGAAGACCCCAGCGGCCGACCTCCCCGCAGAAGGCTGTGGCCTCTACCCCTGGCTTCCCCAGGACGTGGACGCAGCGATCCGCTCGCGGACCGACGCAGGCGAACGCGATGCCGAAGCACTCGCCCATCACGCTGCCCAAGCCGTCTACGCCAACACCCCCGAAGGCGGTCTTCAAACCTGGCCACCGCCCGAAGGCGATGCTCGAGCCCACTGCATCCTCGGACGGATCCGGATCCGCGTGAACCTCGTGCTCGCCCAGCTCGCCGACGACGACGCGGATGACGATGATCCTACGCCCGAACCTGCGCCGTTCGACCCGATGGACTCGCTCGCACCACTCCCGGGGAACTGTCCACCTGGGTACCAGTATGACGAGGTCCTCGGCTGCATCGAGATCCCAGAGCCCCCGGACGAGTTCGCTCCTTGGAACTACGACCCCGACGAACCTCAGCCCGAACCTCAACCGCCGGCACCCGAAGGCGAGGAAGACGCGTGGCCCGACTACCCTGAGCCCGGACCCGTGGACCTCGACCCCTGGACCGATCCGGGCAACTACCCCACGCCCGGAAAGTTCCACCAGATCGGTGGGTCCAACTCCGGCGTCACGCTCAAGGCCATCGCCCGCAAAGCGCTCACCACTGCCTTCTACTTGGTGCTCGATGATGTCGATGCTGCCGACCAGCTCGCCCGGCGCTCGGAGAACTGGCGCACGTATCGGCAGGTCATCAACTGCTGCCCCTACAACCACCTGCTCTTCGGGGCCCCCAACCTTCCCGGTGAGACCGGGTTCTACGAGACGCCCAGCGGCGATTCGATCTCGCTGTACCCCGTTCACGACCACATCGCGCAACGACTGGCCAACGGTGAGACGCCCGAGCGACGGGTTCGCGACGACAACCGCAAGCTCCCCAGCGGAGGCAAGCATGCCTTTCTGTGGCTCCCACCGCTGGATGAACTCGCACTGTCCGAGGGTCGCGTCGAGGTCAAGCGGGACTACTGGGAGACCGGCGACTGGGTGATGATGCCGCCCCCCGAAGTCCTGACCCTTGGCGTCTCCACCAGCAGTGAGACGCGGATCTGGGGCTGCGACGGCTGGGAACTCGACTTCTTCGACAACGACCCCGCAGGACGCACTGCCAACGGCGGCCGACGCCTCTGGTTCCACCCCCGCACTCGTCTCTCACTGCGGAGGTCAGGATGAACGGACCCGAAGCCACCCGGCACAAGACGGCCGCCGGATACGTCCGACTCTTTGGCGACACCAAAGCGATGCTCGTCAAAGCAAAGCAGGGAGCCGCCAAGTTCGGGGCCCCGAGTCTTCGCGTCCAGGCGATGACGGCCACGCTCAACATCTTGCGTGACCTCATCAACCTCGCCACGGCCCAGCGCGCAAGGATCAAGCTCGGCACCGCGGGATTGACCCAGCTCGACCGTGACCTCGCAGCGCTTCGGGCTCGGTACCAAGGGATCTACGGCCGCTGGGACCCCGAGGAGATGGACCCGCCGAAGCAGTGGGACGCCGAGACCTGGGAAGACTTCGAGGAGAGCATGGAGGGACCCATCGTCCTGTGGAGCATCGAAGACTGCCGCTCCCGCTGGGGCATGCCGTTTCTTCCCGCCTGCCAAGGGCCCGACCTCTTGCTCGCCATCCAAACCGTCAACGGCGTCGCCGAAGCGCGGGCCGCAGAACTCGACATGAAGAACCCGCTGATCTCTCCGGTCGGAGCGATCTACGCCGAGGCCCACGAGTTCTTCCTGCAGGCCGCCATGCAGGTGCGCTACGGCATGCACAACGGTGAGATGCAGTCCGTTCGCGGGTTGACCATCGTTCCGGCCCTGACGGCCGGCATCGACGAACGGGTCGGTAGCCTGGAGCCGGGCAAGGACGCCGACGTGCTGGTGGTGACCGGCGATCCTGCGGACCCGCGCAACTCCGTCGAGCGCGTGCTGATCGGTGGCGAGGTCGTCTACGACA
>CAYGTG010000095.1:9233-13758 GCA_964352485.1 uncultured Nannocystaceae bacterium
AGTCCGCGGCGTGTTCCTCGAGCTCGCCCACGCTGCCGACCGGATCGCCGGGCAGATCGGCGACTACTTCGGCATTTCACCCGCCGCGGTCAAAGCCGCCTTCCCGTGGGTGCTCGGGGCGAGCGTCGGTGTCGGCGCGTACGCCCTATGGAGGTCTTCGACATGAAACTGCATCACCTCGCCCTCGCCGCGGGTGCCGGATGGGTCTGGCATCAGCACAACGAAAAGCAGCGTCGCCTCAAGAAGAAGGCCCCCACGCCTCCGCTCGCCCCTCAAGGCACAGACGTCCCAAGCGAGCCGCCCCCCCGCGCCGCGCTTGAGATTGCCGCCGATTGCAGCACATGGATGATGAGTGACGCCTGGATCCTCCAGGTCGCCCAGCCTCGTTTCGGAGACCTGTTGCGCGAGCAGGTGCGAGCCCAGATGACCGGGACCGCAACCGAGCCCGACCCGATCTCGCTCACGTACCGACTCCTCGAAGGCGAGCACCCCAGCTGCCCGCTCCCGCTGACGAGGCTCGAGGACGGCACGGTCCTGCGCTTCGACGCCTTGCAGTCCGACATCCCGAACACGCCCGACGCCTATCCACACGCCGCGATCTTGGGCCTGTACGCGCACGTCACCGAGGCCGTCATCGAAGCACTGCGGCGCTTCGAGACCTCGGGCTCCCCCGACGAACTTCTTTACCCCCTTTGAACCGGCCTTCCCCGAACGGAGCAAACGACCCATGGATCCACTACTCATCGGCGGCATCGGCCTGGGCTGGTACCTGTACTCGCAGAGCAAGAAAAAGAAGGCGGCGCCGTCGACCAACAACGGCAACGGTGCAGGAGGAGGTTCCGGCGCAGGAGGCAGAACTCCCACAAGCCCGGTCGGACCCAGCAACCCCACGACGCCCACGGGACCCTTCGACCCCTTCGACCTGCCAACCGTCGACCCTCCGCAACAAGGTGGCGGAGGCGGGGGAAACAACAACGGTGGAGGCAGCAGGGGCGGGGGAGGGCGCCCGACCGACGACCCCGCCCCAATCCCGGTGCCCCCCGGAACCACGATGGACGACATCGGGCCCTACACGCTCGGCGTCACCCAGGACTGCCAGGAGATCTTCGAGGGCGAGCGCTGGTATGCCGACGTCTTCTTGCCGGCGTGTGAGCGCCTCGTACAGCTCGACGGGCCGACGTTCAACCACCCGTACATCTTGGCGCGGGCGCTGCTGCTGACCACGACCGACGCCCCGTGTCCGCCTGACGATCCCGACTGCAACCTCGAGCCCGGCTGTTTCCTGAACTGGACGTACTTCCTTGGGCCTCAGCTCGATGTCCCCGGCGGTGAATGGGACAGCACCACCAACGAGGGCTACGGCGCCTTTCTCGCTTACTCGGACTGGTACGCCCAGAACTACGCCGCCGCCGATGCCTTCCTGCAAGGTGTCGAGTCTCGCCTCTGGGCCTCCGACCTCGCGGCCCACTTCAACCAGTACGTCGACACCGACATCGTCTTCGTGCCTCCAGGCCAGGTCGCATGAAGCTCTTCGGCATCGAAGAGACGCCTGCCGGCGTCGCGCTACACCTGCCTTCGGGGCGGCAGGTCCAAGTCGCCCTCGCCCATGACTACGCGGGCGCCCAAGCCCTGGGTCGTCACGTCCTCGCTGCCCTGCGCAGTCCGTCCGAGCCCGGCGCCACCATGGGCCAGCCCCGCGAAGACGGACCGTGGCCTCAAGCGGCCGCGCATCACCTTCGCGAATCCGCCGTCGAGGTCTTGCAACCGCACCAAGGCGAGAACCTCTCCGACTATCTCCACCGCGTCCAAGGCAGCACCCCTGCGGTCCTGTTCCGCGCCCTGCAACGAATCGTCGGCAAGAAAGGGGCTCCCGCGTGAGCGCTCAAGGCCTCGAACCTTGGATGCTGGGCGCCGCTGCGGCCGGCCTCTTTCTACTCAGCCAGAGCCGGAGTCCCGCCTCAGCGCCCCGCTCCAGGACACCACCGGCACCTCGGCCGAACGACGACGCCCCTGCGACACCACGCACCCGTCCGCCCGTGCCCGATGGCGACGTCGAGTTCGGCGCGTACGCTTTCCCACCGCCCCGAGCCCAGAAGGACTGGAACCGCCTGCGGACGCTCGCCGCCGTCGCCGAGCGCGAGACAGGCATGCACAACCTCTACTCGTTCCTCCTCGCGGCGGCTCGCACCGAAAGCGGCGGCCGAGCCTCTGCGATGAACACCGCCACCGATGCCAAACCGGCGTTCTCTTTGTTCTGTCGAGACCAGAACTTCGCGAGCCGCTACGCCCAAAACCCCTGGCGCCCCGAAGTCTGCACGCCGTCCTCGCCCGGCGCAGCGCGCTGGGCCTACAGCGGCGGATGGTTTCAGATCATGCCTGCCACCGCCCTGGCCACCGCCGACAAGCGCGGTCACGCCCACGACCCCTCCCGCGTCTTCGACCCACCGTTCGCGCTCGCGTACGCCGTCGACCTCGCGGCTCGCATCGCTCGCAACTACGGCGCGCAGACCTGGGGCGACGTCAGGGCAGGGTGGGCGCTGCCCCGCTGGGCCAAGCCCTCGAGCACTGCTGCTGGCAAGGCGCGCAACCAGGAGAACTTCCGCCGCAGCGCGGCCGCCCTGGGCGAGTTCGGCGTCGCCCCCAACATCGACAAGCTTCCAGTGAAGACCTCGGGCTACCCCGGCTTCACCCACATGCTGCATGCGCTGCTCGCCGCCGAGGGGCGCACCGAAGCCAGCAACAACCCGCCCCCCCTTGCCTCGGCCGAGCCCGAGCCGCTGCCGCTCTCGGAACGACCCGGCCAATGGGTCACGGACCCCTGGCGCTACCCCGACCTCTTCGTCGACCCCGTTCCCCAGCCTCAAGACCAGCCCGCAGCGGCCTGACCCCACCTCGAAAGGACACGCATGGCCACAACGATCCGCATCGTTCACCACGGAACAGAACCCCTCGATGGCGCGACGCCGCTGACCGAGAGCGTCTTGCATACGCTGCAGGATGCCCCCGCCCTCGGCCTGGCCGTCCTGATCCTTCCGCCTGGCGTCCGCTTCGGCGTGTTTGACCCGAGCCTCCTACAGCGGACGGCGGGAACCAACATCCTGCGCAGCGTCACCCTCACGAGCCGAGCAGCACCCGAGCACCTCTCCGGCTCCTGCGTCGCTCTCCGACCGCCAGGGTTCGAGAGCCCCGAGCATGACAGAGTCCTCGCCGACCTTGGCACCTACCGAGAAGGCCTCATCCCTCGGATGCCCGCTGTGCCGTGTCCACCGGGCCACTGCTTCGTCTTCGATACGCGCGCCGACGGCAAGACTCCTGGACCTCACCTCATCCAACTGACCTTCGAGCTCGCGCGCCTGCCCAACGAACTCTCCTCGGAGGCGAACTGATGACCACGATACGGATCTACGTCGAACACGACGGCCCTCTCGACGGCGTCTCGCCGCTTCACCCCGAGAGTACGTCGGCTTGGAACCAGGAACTCGGCCTCCTGGAGATCTGGAGCCCGCCCCACGCCGCGCTGGGACGTCTCGATCTCGCACCGCTCGTCTCGGACGGTCGAGGCTCTGAGCACTGGGTCGAACACCTCACGGTGCTCAGCCGTAGTGGTCGCCACGACAGAGGATCCATCATCGGCCTCGCACCGCCAGCATTGACCGACATCACCCCTGGGCATCCGCCTGCTCTACGCCTGGTCGACCTCGGCGCCTGCGAAGACACGGCAAGCGGCGTGCTGACCGAGGGTCTCAGCGTCCCCATCCCCGTGGACCACGCCCTCGTCTTCGACACCCGCGCCAACGCGAAGACCCCGGGCCCGCACCTCATCCAGCTCACGCTAGGACGGGTCCCTCGGTTTCTTCAGGGGGCCGTCCCCTCGCAGCGGCCGAACTCGCGCGACAAGAGAAGCACGGGGAGCGCGGTGCTCGACGCCATCGTCACACTGAGCGGTGGGCGAACCACGGTGACCACGCCCCAAGCCGAAGGCGAGGAGTCCACGGCCCCCGAGGAGCCATCGCCATGAACAACACCACGCTCCTGCTCGCCGCCGCGGGACTCGGCTTCTTCGCCCTGTCTCGCGCGCCCAAGAAAGCAGCGAGACGCCCGCCCCCGAGGATCCCCGTCGGAGGTTGGACCGCCGCACCAGCATCGGCAGTCCCTGCAGCACCGCAGACTCCAACCCGGACCAACCCTCCCACGCCCAGCCGCACCAACCCCTGAGACGAAAGAACCCGACCATGGCCAACGAACCCCAACGCGACTGGAGTCACCTCATCGTCAACGCCGCCGTATCGGCCGCCGTCGGAGCCGTCGTCGCGCACCTCTTCCGCGAACACGGTGAGCGCGGAAAGGCAGAGCGCAACGAAGCAAGGCGCGAGCGCGAAGCCCAGCGAACACGGTTCCTCCGCGAGCAACAGGCCCAGGTCGAGCGACTTCTGGGTTCCAGCCGTGCACGGCCCCATCCGTTCGCCCCCCCCTCACCACCGACGATGCACGGCCTGCCGTTCGCGGCCTCGCCCCAGCCATTCCC
>CAYGTG010000096.1:0-13754 GCA_964352485.1 uncultured Nannocystaceae bacterium
CCCCTAGACGAGAACGGCCGAGCCGGCAACGAGATCGGGCTCCAAACCCGCCGAGCGCCGCGCCACTGTGCGTGGGGTTGCGGGTACCATGCGCGCGATGATCCGCTTGGCTGGACTCACGTTGCTGCTCACCGCACTCGCTCTCCCGGCGGGATGTGCCTCCAGCGGTGCGGCACAACCGAGCGCCAGCCCACCACGGGCGGTCGACTACGGTCTGCGAGTGTTCTCCAAGGGCGCCGAGTCGGATATGGCGGCGCTCCTGGAGAACGTCTCGAAGGCCGACTACATCCTGGTCGGCGAAACCCATCTCGACGATCAGACGCACCGCATCGAGCACGCCATTCTCGAAGGCGTCCTCGCGCGCCGGGGTGCGGACGAAACCGTTCTAAGCATGGAGATGTTCACCCGCGACCAACAGCCCGCGCTCGATGGATATCTTGCCGGCACGCTCGACGAGGCCGCGTTCCTCGAGCAGGCGCCCCCGTGGTCCAACTACCGGACCGGCTACCGACCGCTGGTCGAGACCGCAAAACGCAGCGGCATTCCGGTCGTCGGTGCCAACCTCCCGCCGTCCCTGCAGCGCGCGTTTGGCATGAAGAAGGGGGCCGCGTTGGACGAACTCACGCCACAGCAGCGCGCGTGGTTTCCCGCCGAGATCCACCCGCCCGCAGACAGCTATTGGAACCGGATCGAAAAGCGACTGCGCGACGCCGGACACGGGCACATGGGCGCGCTCGATGCCGAGGGCCGCAAGTGGTCTACGCAGAACCTGTGGGACAACACCATGGCCGACGCCATGGTCGCGGCGCGGGCGGCCAAGCCCACCGCAGCGGTCGTGCACGTGGTGGGTGGGTTTCACGCCGAGCACGGCGATGGCATCGCGAACCAGCTCCGGCTTCGGGATCCCGATGCGACGATCGCCATCGTCACGATCGACCCCGTGTTCGACCTTCGCGGCCTGGAATCCAAGGACGGGGCAGACCGGGCGGACTTCGTCATCTACGCGCTGGCCGATGCCCGTGGCTTGAACTCCGGAACCCACGGAGTCACCGTACATGACGAGCTGAAGTATCGCCTCGCGGCTCCGGCAGTCGGCGAGCCCAAGGGTCTGCTGGTCTGGCTCGGGGACGACGAGACCTCGCCCAAGGACGCGCTGACCTATTGGAAGACCGCGCTCGGGGACGAGGTCATGATCGCGGTGGTCGAGCCAACGTACCCCGTCCTCACCGACGATGCGCGGATCAGCGGGCGCTGGACCTGGCCCAGCAGTTTCGCCGGTGACGCGGGCCGGGTTGCCGCGGCGATCGACCGCATGGCGAGCTACCTTGGACACCGCTGGCAGATCCCCGAAGGGCGCATCGTCGTCGCCGGAAGGGGCAGCGGCGCCGACGTTGCGCTGTGGGCTGGTCTGTATGGCGTTGCCGCCGACCAGGTCGTGGCGCTGCAGCCTCTGTCACCGCGGCGCCTCGCCGAAGCCGGTATTCCCGACGAGACGCCGCCGGGCCGCGGCATCGCGATCGCGGGTGCCCTCGACGCCATGGAGTCGGCGACCAAGACCCTCGAGCTCGCGGGAATTGTGGCCAAGGTTCAACCTTCGCTCGACGCCGAGACCGAGGTTCGGCGGGCAGACTCAGCGCCCGCCCGGACCCTGGCGGGAGAGCCGGTGCAGATCAGCATCACGACCGACACCCCGATTGCGTTGCAGTGGGCGCGGCTCCACGCACGCCTCGCGGAGCAGGACGGCACGCCGCGAAGCGTTGTCGTAGCTCCCTCCGTGGCGCCCACGCTTACGGTCAGCCCTGAGATCTTCAGTGAGGGCAAAGGGCTCCCGCTCGCACCCGGCCCCTTTGGCGGCACCACCATCCTCGTGCTCCCGGCCGGACTCGACCCGGCGGTCCGCGACGCATGGGCCAAGCTCGGCGAGGACGACGTTCTCAAGAAGCGCAGCCGGTTCGCCACGCTCGTGGTCGTCGACGACGCCGGACTCGGCCCCAAGCTCGACGAACTCCGGGAGAAGGGCAAGCGCAGCATGCTGATCGTGCCCGCAGCATTCGCGGAGAGCGCGGAGCGAATGAAGGCGATCGCGGCGCTGGTCCAACCGCACGAGGAGGGACTAGACGTGCACTACCTCCCCGGCCTCGGCGGCTCCTGGGCATCGTCCCTGGCCACCGAAGGCTAGCGACCCGGGCATTTAATCCTCGCGGATCGGTTCGAACGATGCAGCCTGCGCTTGGTCCGTAGCCTTCGGCCCCTCGCAGTGTCAGACCTCAGCGAGAGGGTGCTACCGTACGCCCGCACGCCGACCCGCGCGTCATGCCATCCGCCGAGCACACCGAACCCCTCTTGATGCTCGCGGTGATCCTGTTGGTGGGCACCGCGTTCGGACTTGCGGCCAAGCGGCTGCGACTCCCCTCCGTGACCGGACAGATCCTCGCGGGGGTGCTCCTGGGAAGTGTCGGCTTCGGCTTGTTCGGAGACCACGACGAGCATGCCCTCGCCCCACTGACCGAGTTCGCGCTGGGCCTGATGGCGGTCAGCGTTGGTGCGCACCTCAACTTTCGTCGGCTGCGCAACGCGTTTCGCCGGCTGCTGCTCCTCGTGGCCCTGGAGACGGTCTTTGTCACAGTTGCGGTCACGGTGGTGCTCTCTGCGTTTCCGGCGATCGAGCCCAGCATCGCGCTGATCTTTGGTTGCATCGCGATCTCGACCGCCCCGGCCACGGTCGTCGCGCTGGTCCGCGAGACTCGAGCCAAGGGTGTCTTCGTCAAGACGTTGATCGCCGCGGTCGCGCTCAACAACATGGTGTGCATTCTCGGTTTCGAGCTCAGCCGCGGGTTCGCAATCGAGACGCTGCAGTACGGCACGCCGCACATCAGCGCCGTGGTGATCGGCGCCTCGACCCAGCTGCTGGAGGCCGCGATCACCGGAGGGCTGGGTGCGCTTGCCATGATCGCAGTGGCCAAGGCGATCCGCCGTCCCGAGTTCCTCACCACCGCCGGGCTCATCGCGCTCCTGCTGACCGTCGGCGTCGCTCAACACTACGGCTACTCAGCGCTGCTGTCGTGCTTGTTCTTGGGCCTGTTCCAGGCCAACTTCAGCCGCGAACGCGAACACATCGTCGACCGGCTCTTCCGGGACTTCGAGCCCTCGATCCTCGCGGTCTTCTTCACGCTGGCGGGCATGGAGCTGTCGCTGGAGCACGCCACGGTCGCCGGGGGCCTCGCCGTGGCCTTCTTTGCTGCTCGCGCGGTCGGCAAGGTCGCCGCGGGCTACACCGCCATGCGGCTCGCCGGCGCGACCGAACGCATCCGGCAGAACATGGGCCTCGCCTTGATCCCGCAGGCGGGCGTCGCCGTCGGTCTGGTCGTGCTGATCAACGCCGACGCCACGCTTCACGATCTTGCGCCGGCCGCGGTCGACCTTTTCTCGCCGATCATCCTCACGGCAGTGGTCGCCAACGAGGTCATCGGTCCCATCCTCACCCGGCTGGCCCTGGGCCGTTCGGGCGAGGCGGGGCAGGACCGGCTGCGGCTGCTCGACTTCATCCACGAGGAGAACATCCAGGTCGGGCTCGAGGCCGAGACGCCACAAGAGGCGATCGAACAGCTCGTCAGCCTGCTGATCCGCTCACACCACCTCGATCCCAAGCTCCACGACCCCATCCTGAAGTCGGTGCTCGAGCGCGAGGCGCTTGATTCCACCTGCGTCGGAGGAGGCGTCGCGGTGCCGCACGGCCGCCTTCCCCAGGGCATGAAGACGGTCGGGGTGATGGGGATCAATCGCCGTGGTCTGGCCTTCGACACCCCCGATGAGCGCCCGGTGCACTGCATCATCCTGCTGCTCTCGAACCGAGACCAGCCCGAGCGACACCTCCAGCTGCTTGCAATGATCGCCGGAACGATCGGCTCCGACGCTGCGATCCAAGCCCAGCTGTTCAACGCTCGCACGCCCGCACACGCCTACGAGGTCCTGCACCACGAGGACGCAGCGGAGTTCAACGTGTTCCTCGAAGAGATGGGCTGAGCGGAGGCGAGCGCGGACTCGGTCGTATGCTTGCTAAGGCCGCATGATCACCGCAAACGCCCCGAACGCGTCCATCGCGTCGGTGTTGGGGTTGATCAGGTCGCAGGCGCCGGCGGGTTGCATGCAGTAGTTGAGCTCGATGCCGAACACCCACGGTCGGTCGGCGAGCGCGGGATCCAGGGCTTCGGTGCTCGCTGAGATCGGCTGGACGAGGGTCGCCGTCCCTCCCTCGTCCTCGATGTCCCCGCCGAGCACGATCGACGAGGGATCGAAGCCGCCGGGCACCAGCGAGAACGAGAACGAGAAGCTGCAGTCGTCTGCTGGACAGTCTTGCGCTGGACGAACCCGCAACGTGGGGTTGGACTCCTCGAGCGAGACGGCGCTGCCAGGGTCGAAGGACTGCGCCACGATGGGCCCCGGCGCGAACTCGACGGTGTACCCGGCGAACGACTCCTCCTGCACGGCGCAGAATGGAATGGCCAAGCTCTGACCGTCGCGCTCCACGTCCACGATTTGCGCCCATCCACCGACCCGATCTTCTCCGATGCTTCCTGCGAACGAGCAGTCGGCGGCGACGCTGAGCCCGTCGGGCAGCTGCCCATCGGCGGGTTCGGTCCCCGGCGTGCACGTGACGGGCCCGCAGTCTTCGAGGAAGTCGTCGATGGTGTGCTCACCAAAGCGAACGCAGGGTTCGTCACCGAGCTCGACCGTGAGCGTCTGGCATACCCCCGGCCCGCTGGAGCTCGTGTCTGCGGCGGTGGTGCTGCTCGAGCTCGCGTCCGTGGTCGAGGTCGAGGTCCCGTCGGTGTCGGCCGAAGTGTCGGAGGAACAGCCGACGTGGGCGAGCGCGAGACAGGCGCAGAGACTCATCTGTAGCGGGCGCATGGCCCCGCAGGATGGCAGAGCTGTACGCGCCCGTCACGGAGGAAGCCCATCCCCAGGCGGCGGGACCCGGGTCGTCGGTCTTCGGCCGGAGCGCTCAGGAGGCGTCGACACAAAGATCCGACGCGCAGGTCAGTCCCTCGTCACATCCGCCGCCGTCGGTGCACTGACAGGTCTCCATCCCGGCCTGATCGACGGGGCACGGCAGGTCCGTCACGCAGATCTCGGTGTTGCAGGCCAGGCCGTCGGCGCACCCGTTGTCCGGGAGACATCCACAGCCCAGCTCCCCCCGGGGGCAAGCGCCGGTCGTCGATCCAGAGACGTCGGCGTGACCCGTCGAGGAATCCGTCGTTCCGCCCGTGGAACCATCGCTGGATGTGCCCGTCGAACCGTCAGCACCCGTCTCCGAACCGCTCGTCGAGGGCACATCGGCGGGGCCACTGCTGGTCGTCCAGCTCTCGCCAGACGTCTCCGGAGGCCCGATCGGCTCCACCGATCCGCACCCGACCGCCAGCACGAAGATCAGGCTCCACCGCATCGCGGCGATGGTAGCAGGTACCTTGTGAGCATGACCGAGCGCATCGAGTTCTATCGCTCCGGGGACGAGTACGGGGAGTTCTCCAACTTCTCGCGCCACCCGATCGATCTCGACGGGAAGATCTGGCCGACCACAGAGCACTACTTCCAGGCGATGAAGTTCGCGGACGCGGCGCTCCAAGAACGCATCCGGACCGCCTCGGGCCCCGGAGAGGCCGCCCGAATGGGACGCCGATTTCCGGGCCTCCGCGACGACTGGGAAACCGTCAAAGAGGACGTGATGGTGGACGCGCTGCAGGCCAAGTTCACCCAGCACGACCGATGCCGACGCATGCTGCTGGCCACCGGGGACGCCGAGCTGGTCGAGCACACCAGCAACGACTTCTACTGGGGCGACGGTGGTGACGGGACCGGACGCAACCGCTTGGGTGTGCTGTTGATGCAGCTTCGCGACGCGCTACGATGAGGGAGCCGTGCCTCGCTCCGTCGACTCCTGGCTTCACAGCCACGCCCGCCGCCGCCGCGCAAAGCACGCTTTGTGGCTGAGCATCGCGCTGACCGCCCTGCTCTACGTCATCCCCCTGGGCGGCTTCGTGGCCTACCCCTTGATGCTCTTCAGCACCCTCGTGCACGAGCTCGGGCACGGGCTCACCGCGCTCCTCGTCGGGGGCAGCTTTGAGCGCATGGTCATCTTCAGCGACGGCTCCGGCGTGGCGACCCATGGTGGGCTCGGTGCCGACGCTGCCGTCGCGCGCGCGCTGGTCTCCGCCGGTGGCCTGGTGGGCCCGGCGATCGTCGGCGCACTGGCGTTCGTTCTGGCCCGAACCGGACGGCTGTCGCGGGTCGGACTCGGCGTCACCGCGGTCTTCTTCGCCGTCATGATGGCCGCATTCATTCGCAACCCCTTCGGGCTCGTCTTCACCGGACTCGTCGTCGCCGGGCTCGGCTGGACCGCCTGGCGCCGCAGCCCCGACACCGCCCAGATCGTCCTCGTCTTCCTCGCCATCCAGATGTCGCTCAGCGTGTTCTCCCGCGGTGACTACCTGTTTGTCCGCGAGGCCCACACCGGCGCCGGCGTCATGCCCAGCGACACCGCCCACATGGCAATGGCGCTCGGCGGCACCTACTGGATGTGGGGGGTGGCGTGCGGCGTGTTCTCGGTGCTGGTGCTAGGCCTCGGCGTCTGGGCGTTCTCTCGAACGCTCGAGCACAAGTAGCCTCAGCTCAACCGGGCATCCGAGTGATGCCCGCTTCGACCAGCCCGTCGTACGTGGCGTTGTCGACCAGGCCAAGCCACGGATCAGACGCGGGCGTCAGAAACAGCTCCCGATAGACCCGCTCGTTGAACGCCTCGAACGAGCGGTCCACCTTCGTCTCGGACAGCCACAGGTGGAGCGAGTTCCGAAGCTCGTACTCGTTCTTGAGTTCATCCCGCGCGATGGTGGACTGGAACTGCTGCATCATCGCCGCCAGACGAGCCTCATAGTCCGACTCTGACTCCCCCGGGGTTGGGGGTCTGTCGCGGCGTATCAGTGCTTGGGCGGGCTCACAGAGCGACACTGCAACCGTCCCGAGCTCCGCCAGTTGCGTGAAGATCCGGTCAAACGCCACCTCCCACGGCACCGCTGGCGCGCTCCGGGCTCCCAAGGCGCGCAGCGTCGGTACTTCGATCACTGCCTTGGATGCCGTGCGGGACTGTGCATCGATCGCCGGCACAATCCGCGCTCCCAGGTCATCACCCCCGAGGTCGATGAGCTGGCCGAGGTTCATCAGCGTCATCGACAACCCCCCCTCCTCGAGCACTGGCCCAAACATCGTCAGCCACCTCCCCCGCTGGGCCTGACCTTCCTCCCAGGCACGCTTGTGGTGCGCTCGGATCGTCGCCTCGTCGGACTCTTGGCCGAGCGCCTTCATCTCGCCAAGCACCCGAGCAAAGCCGCCCGGCGAGTAGAGCCCCGGCGCCGCATCGAGAACCATCCCGTCGGAGTCCAACAGGTAGTGAATGCTGTTGCCCGTCGTCGTGGTCTTGATCGCCCGGCCGTCGCCAAAGGTGATCTCGACCACCGGAACATCGCGCTCGCTCGACCAGTGCAGCACGAAGTCCTCTCGCAGCGCCTTGGAGACCACCGGATCGGCGTAGAGCGTCGTGCGGAAGAAGCGGGAATTCGCGCAGCTGAGTTCGTCACGAAGGTCACCCAGCATGCGAAGCGACAGGATCGGCAGCCCGCGGCGCTTGGCTTCCGCCTTGGCGCGATCGAGATCGGTCTCCCAAAACAGCCGGGCCGTGGACGTATCGCGCGCGGCTGCGACCGTGTCGACGAAGCGCTCCCATCCCTGCGGGTCCTCGGCGCGGTCTGCCGCGTCGTAGCGCTCGAGCGCCCGGCGCAACCCGTCGGAGCCCTCCGCTCGCAGAGCCAGCGCCGCAGCGGAATCCGGCACGTCGCCCTCCCGCCCCTGGACCGCCACCACGCCAGGATCGGCGGAGGTCGACTCCTCGGCCCCGCTCATTCCGCACCCCAAGCTCCATCCAGCCAAGATCACGACTGCTGATACGCGCGTTCGAGTCCCCATCCCCCTGCAGCATGCGGTGGCAGAGGCGGGGAGTTGTCACCGCTTTGTATCGGGACGCGAGCCGAGCTACCGCGGGGTGGGCTCGGCCGGGAACAGCCCCGCGATGTCCTCCACGGCGGTGTACTCGATGTTCGACACCCGAATGACCCCCGAGGACTGGGTCTTGCGCTCGATCGCATGCGGGAGCCGAAGCCCGAGAACGCCGCGGTAGTCGGACAGCGTCTCGCGGGTCGGAATGTTGCCGGGACCGGACCACAGGGCCTCGTAGGAGGTCTCGAGGATGTCACCGGTCTTGAGGTCGAGCTTTGCCTCGACGGTCGGGAGCTCGCCCTTGCTCAGCGAGACCTTGGCGACCTCGCGGCCGCCCTTCGTGGACACCCCCTGGACCGAGACCTCGTCGAAGACCGCCCGCAGCCCACGACCATACAGCAGCGGACTGAGCAGGAGCGTCTGCTGGAGGCGCGCGCCCATCAGGTTGTCGCGGGGGCCAAAGGATGAAACCTCCCAGCCTCCCTTGGGGCCGGCCGCGGACTCCAACCATCCAAACTTCCCCAGGTCGAGCTTCGAGTAGAGGCGTCCATCGGGGGCGACCCAAACCGTCATGGTTCCCGAGACACCGGCCTGCACGAAGCGAATCGTCCCGGTCATCTTCACGACGCCCAGCTTCGCGACGGCTCGCTCGGCCCGCTTGGACTTGCGCACCTTGCCGAGCGTCGCCAAGCTTGGACCCTTGCCCGACGGCTTGGCCGCCTTGACCCGCACCAGGTCAAAAGTCTTGCCACCCTGGTGCATGACGACCTTTCTCGGCGCGTCCTTGGGCACGAACTCGATGGCGATGTCGTGTTTCACCCGAAAGCGCCACATGCCCTCATCGTCGGGCGGGAACAGCTCATAGACCATCTGCTTGGGCACATCGATCGCCAAGCGGTTGTTTCGGATCAGCACCTTCGCGCGTCCCAGCACTGGACTCTCATAGTCCCCAAGCAGCGGCTCGAAGGAGTCGAGGGGCACGTCGGGCTCGGGCGTGTAGCCCTCGCGGAACAGCTCGAAGCTGAAGCCGCCCTGGTACAGATACATCGTGTTGACCTTGCCGCCCTCCCGGTCGAAGCGAACGGCGATCGCATCGCTGACTGCAAACGCTCGCTTGCCGTCCTTGTCCGGCGACTTCAGCTCGTAGTTCTGCTGACCAGGCACATCGACGAACAACGCGCCGTCTTTGGTCGTGACGGCGAAGTTCTTCCCCGCAAAGGAACCGAACCCTGCGACGAACTGGCCCTCGAACGCGGTGAGGTCCTCGTCGGCCGCCTCGGATGCGTCGTCCTCGGCGAGCAAGGTGTCGTAGGTGATCCCCCGGACCGCGTCCTGCATCCCGCTGTAGGACACATTCGACAACATGACGACACCCAGGCGCTCCTCGGGCAGGAAGCTGACCATGGCCGAGTAGCCATCGATGTTGCCCCCGTGATGCAGCATCGGTTGCCCGTCATATTCGTCGACGAACCATCCGAGGCCGTACTTCATGCTGCCGCTAACGTCGATCTGCGGCTTCCAAGTCTCCTTGAGCGTGTCCGATTTGATCAGAGCCTCCCCGCGATACACGCCTCGGTTGATCTGAAATCGGAGCCACGCGGTCATGTCGAGGACGGTCGAGTTGATCGCACCGGCGGGCGCAATCTCTTCGAGCGAGCGCATCGGCAACGGGTCAAAAGACGAGCTGTCCTCGTTCCACTTGTAGCCCTGCGCCATGCCCAGACTCTTGGCTTCCTCGGTCAGGACCACGGTGTTTCGCATCCCCAGCGGCTCGATGAGGTTTCGCGTCACGAGCTCCGCCCACAAGACCCCTTCGACCCGCGCGCTCGCCTCCCCGGCGGCCGTGTACGTGACGTTGTTGTACAGAAACTGCTCCCGCAACGGCGCCAACGGCTCAGCCTGCGATGCCTGGGCTAAAAACTCGTTCCGCGGCACCTCGCCCGACGCCCAGAGCACGCCCATCCGCGTAAAGCCGGTGCGGTGGCACAGCGCATCGCGGATCGTCGCCTGCGCCGCGGCATCGTCGGACTTCACGTCGAGGACGAACTCGGGCACGTACTTCGCAATCGCGTCGTCCCAGCCCATCTTGCCCTCGTCGACGAGCTGACCGATGACGGTGGCCGTGAACGCTTTGGTGGACGAGCCGATCGCGAAGCGAGTCCGGGGCGTGACGGCTTCTTTCTTCTCGAGGTCCGAGAACCCAAAGCCGCGGGCATAGATCACGCGGTCCTCGTAGACGACCGCGACGGCCATCCCCGGAACATGGAATTTCTCGAGTCCCGCCTCGAGCTCCGTCGTCAGGGCATCGAACCGACCGGAGAAACGTTGGTTCGGCAGATCTGTCTGCTCGACGACCGGCTCGGGATCGGCTGTCGGTGGCTTGGGTGCGGGGACCGCTGGCTTGGCGCAGGCAAACGCGACCGAGAGCAGGACAAGCCAATACGACCGCGGTGCATTCCGTCCCATGGGGCGGGAATGTAGCAAGATCGAGCATCCGAACCCGGACTTGGGCGGGCTCCGCGCCACCAGGACGCCAAAAAAAAGGGACCGGTACCGAGGTGTAGGCTGCCATACTACCTTCGCAGTCCCCGTCATGGCTTCCCGTTCGCTGATCTCGATTCTCCCGGCTCTGTTCCTTCTCGCCTGTGGGTCCACGGCAGCATCGCCCGAGCTCTGCGAGGAAGCCCTGGCCGAGGTCGAAGCCTGCTTCGGTCCCGAGGTCGCGGTGGAGTTCGGCAAGACCTGCAGTGATGAGGCCGCCCAAGCCGCGCTCGACTCGGGCTGTGAAGAGCCCGGCAAAGCGGACCTGTTCATCAACAACTGGCTGTGCCGCAACCTTGGCCTGGTCTGCGATGAGATCGAGACGTTCGAGGACCCCATCGAGCACTTCAAGTACGGGACCGTCGGCGCAGAGAACCCCGGCGTACCGCTGTCGCTGCTCGAGGCTTTGCCAGAGGTCTGCCCCGACCTGTGGCCAGAGACCGGGTGGGAAGGCTTCGGCTTCGTCACCGAACCCGATCGCCCGCTCCCGATGGGCTTCAGCACCCGCACGATCGCCGGCGTCACCCTGACGTCGGGGAACTGCGCTCGCTGCCACGTCTCGACCGTTCGCGACAGCGTCGAGGCTGACCCTCGCATCTTCATCGGAGGCCCCGGTCAGCAGATCGACTCGACCGGCTTCATCGAGTTTCAGCTGCGCTGCATGACCGACGATCGCTTCACCGGGTCACGGCTTCGCGAGATCCTGGGCGAGCGGGACGACATCAGCACCCTCGAGCGAAACGCCATCGCACTCGCCGCAAGCAGCCTCAAGAGCAAGGCGCTGGAGAGCCGCGACCCACTTCTGGCCATCATCGCCGGCGAGCGCACTGCGGGGCCGGGGCGCAGTGACGCCTTCAACGTCGGCGCCAATCGCCTGCTGGGCTGGGATCTGGTCGATCCCCCGGCCGCCAACTCCGACTTCGGGGTGGCCTGGCGACTCCAGTCCAACCCAGACGACCTCGTGAACTTCGACGGCAACAGCGACGACATCCACGAGTCGAACATCTCGGTCATCCTCACGCTGGGTGCCAGCGAGGAGAGCATCGATGAAGCCTCTCTGCAGCGCATGGAGGACATGCTCGATGCCATGCCCGCGCCGGCCTACCCCTATGCCATCGACCCGAGCCTCGCCGAACGGGGGCAGGCAGTGTTCGACGAGCACTGCGGCGAATGCCACGACCCGGGCGGCGCCCGATTCGGGACCGTCATCGACGCCGACGAGGTGGGTACCGATCCCGAGCGGGCCAAGATCTCCACGCCAGAGTTCGTCGACGCGATTCACGAAGTCGGCGCCGGCCGGCCCTGGCAGTTCAAGAGCTTTCGCCCATCCACCGGGTACCTCGCCGGACGCATCGATGGCGCATGGCTGCGGGCGCCCTACCTGCACAACGGTTCGGTGCCGACCCTCCGCGATCTGCTCTCCCCGCCCGCACAGCGCCCCGCCGGCTTCTATCGCGGCGGGGACATCTACGACCCGGGCGCGGTGGGCTTCCAGAGCGATTCGCCGACGCAGGCCGGGCGCAACTTGTTCTGGTTCGATACGGCCCTACCGGGCAATGGCAGCGGCGGACACGCGTTTGGCACCGAGCTTGCCCCTGAGCAAACCGACGCCCTGATCGAGTTCCTCAAGACGCTCTGATCCGGGGTGCGAGTCAATCGCACCTATCAAAATGGCCGGTTGATCCGATAGACTGTGTGACGACGCACGGATGTTCGGTCGAGCCCCACGCAGCAGGAAGTCGAAACGAGCCACAGGCAGCTTGATGAGCGTGCTTGCTGGGGTCGCGGCGGCGTTCTTGCCCTGTGCCGCCGGTGCGGCCGAGCCGGAGCCGACGGAGCTTCGCAAGTCGGTCGAGACCGCGCACCCCATGCCAAACTTTGCTCCAAGTGCTGCGGTCGGGCTCCAGTGGGCGCGGGAAACCGAGTGGACCCTTCTCGCGTTGACCGACCCCTGGGAGCTCCACGATCGAGACCGACTGCGCGCGACCGGGCCTCTGCCGGGACTTGGACGCACCAGCCTTCGAGACAACGCCTGGAGCAGCACGCCCTACGCTGCGACCACAGTCGCCTCCGCATTCGCCGCCTTGGCCACGCGGGGCATCCCGGTGTTCCAGGAGACCCGAGAATTCACGACCGTGCGCACGCACCGACTCGGCTGCTACTTCAAAGGCCGCGGCGGCGGTTTGGTCTGGCGCCTCGAGTTCTAGGATTCTTGGCCTGACCGAAGGTGCCGCACAGGGCATCGCGTGGGACTATCGCTCCCATAGCGAGTCCACATCGACACGCCACCCGGTTGTCATCGACGTGTCGTCCCCAAGCGCGTAACAATCGCCGGAGTCGTCGGTTTTCCGAGCGCCTGAATTGCACAGGCGCACGAACCAGGCCGACCGGGATCATCGATGAGCACGACGCTAAGCATGTGGTTGGGGATCGCGTTCCTGGCCTTGGCAATCATCGCAGTACTGCTTCAAGCATGGCTGTGGGGACCCAAGTTCTGGAACGAGGAAAAAAAGAAAACCGAGGCGCCGAAGTTCTGGCTGCGCCTGCACGCGCTCGCGGGCTACTCCTACGGGATCATCTACGTGGTGATGATGTGGAACATGCTTCCACGCCTGTGGGAGTACCAGTACGAGCTGCCCGCACGGACCGTCATCCACGCGGTCGTCGGCATCACGATCGGCGTCCTGCTGATCTGCAAGATCCTCATCCTCATCTTCTTCCGTCACTTCGAGGAGTCGATGCCTTCGTACGGCTTCGGCTTGCTGCTGTGCACGGTCATCCTCTCGACGCTCTCCATTCCCTACGCCGTTCAGGCGCACGACTTTTCCGGGCGCACGACCGACCCGCAGAACCTCGAGCGAGTCCAGAAGCTGCTCGCGAACGTGGACTTCGGAGAGGAGGAGGTCGACATCGAAGAGCTCACCACGCTCGCGAGCTTCGAGCGCGGCCGCCAGGTCTTGGTCAAGCAGTGCATCGTCTGCCACGACATGCGCACGATCCTCGCCAAGCCGCGCACGCCACAGCGTTGGTACGACGTCTCGATGCGCATGCTCGACAAGCCGTCCGTGTTCGGCGAGCGGCTTCAGGTCGAGGACATTCCCGCCGTGACCGCATACCTGGCCGCGATCACGCCCGAGGAAATGCGAGATTATTTCAACATCAACACGCTC
>CAYGTG010000097.1:0-4519 GCA_964352485.1 uncultured Nannocystaceae bacterium
GAGGAAGGCTGTGGCGGTGCGTCCGTTGGCGGCGATGGAGCCGAGGCTCAGGGCAGTTCCGGCGACGAACATCCCGATGCCGACGCCGGCGAGCACCTTCTTGCGATGCGACCGAACGCGATAGTCGGACGCGAGGTCGGGCCGGTCGACGTAGGCATAGAACTCCGGTCCCTCCAGCGTGCGGCCCCTTCCCGTCTTGGCTCGGAAGTTCTTCGGGATGATCTCCCGGCCTCCGTGCTCGTCGACGACGAAGATCGTGTCGACCGTGACGCGCCGCTGCTGGTACTCCCGCATCGTGGTCTCGAGGCCAGGCTGCGGACTCGTCCCGGCGAGGAGGCTGGCGACGAGGCAGCTGGGGAGGATCGGCATTCAGGCAAGCCTTCTGGCGGCGGGTCAAAACGACGATAGCAAGCTCCGTGAGCCTCGCCCAGACGGGCCGTAGCCTTGAGTGCTAGACTTCTCGGGATGCCGAGGAATCTGCGACTCGTCGTGACCGACCTCGACGGGGCCGATCAAGTCGCAGCGGCGGACGTTGCCGCCCAGTCCCCGGAGGTTCGATTCCGTGCGGTGGGCCTGCTGCGGCGGGCATACTACGCGTTGCATGGAGGACGCTCTGAACGACGACTGGCGCGAGTTCTTGTCGTTGATGATCTCCAAACGCGTGAAGTTCCTGCTGCTCGGCGGTCACGCGGTCTCGGTTCACGCCCGAAGGCGCGACGCGCATGGCCGAGCTGACGGTGCGTCTGGCGTGCATCGAGAGCGAAGCGCTCTGCTCGCTCTTCCTGCCGCTGGAGTGAAAGCGCGTCCTCGAGTGCGGACAGGCCCGTGACGTGACGCCGTCTTCACGTCGATGTAGTAGCGTAGTGCGGCATTGGACGACTGCCTGCAGGAGAACGAGATTGTCGATCTCGTGGCGGGGACGCTGGACCCCGAGGCCGCCCGCGACGCGGAGGCTCACATCGACGCGTGTGCGGCGTGTCGGTTGGTGCTCATCGAGCTGGCCCGGGTGTTCGATCTGCACAACTCGGCCGGGGCCGAGATGGTCAGCGACGACGCGATGTCCTGCGACGCATCGGCGCCCAGCGACGCGCCACTGGGCCTGATGCTGAGCGTCCCGGCGCTGGCCCGGGGCAGCACGGTCGGTCGGTATGTGATCCTCGAGTTTCTGGGATCGGGGGCGATGGGGGTGGTGTTCTCGGCCTACGACCCCGAGCTCGATCGGAAGGTGGCGGTCAAGCTGCTGCGCACGGATCCGCGGGCGAAGGGCAGCAAGGAGCGGCTCGTCCGCGAGGCCCGAGCGGTTGCGAGGATCGCCCACCCCAACGTGGTGGTGGTGCATGACGTGGGCGAACACGAAGGCTCGGTGTTCATGGCCATGGAGTTCGTCGAGGGAGGCACGCTCGGGACGTGGGTTAAGGACGACGAGCGAACACCCGAGGCGATCCTCGGGGTGTTCCTCGACGCCGGCCGAGGTCTGGAGGCGGCGCACGCGGCTGGGATCGTCCACCGCGACTTCAAGCCGATGAACGTGCTGATGGGCCACGACGCTCGGCCGCGCGTGACCGATTTCGGGCTCGCCTCCGGAGAAGCGCCGTCGCGCACCGAGCTTGAGATGAGCATCGAGCAGGACATCTCCACGGCGACGCTGACTCGTACAGGCATGCTGGTCGGCACGCCCGCGTACATGGCCCCCGAGCAATTCGAGCGGGCCAGCGTCGACGCACGGTCCGACCAGTTCAGCTTCTGCGTGGCGCTCTTCGAGGCGCTGTGCGGCGCGCGGCCGTTTGCCGGCAAGACGATGTCGGAGTTGGCGGTGAACGTGCAGGCCGGGCGCATCGCGGAGCCGGGGCGCATGAACGCCCTGCCTCGGCGGGTCCGCGCGGCACTCGAGCGCGGGCTCCGAGCCGACCCGGAAGAGCGCTTCGGGAACATGTCGGCGCTGCTGGCCGCGCTGACTCCGGGCCACACGGGTCGCCGTCGGGGCGCAGCCATGCTCACGGTGGGCGCACTCGTCGGGTTGGTCGGTGTGGCCTATGGGGTGTCCGCGGCCACGCCGGTGCCCCCGGTCGCCGGGTGCGAACACGACCAACCGCCTCTGTGGGGCCCGGAGCGTCGCGCGAGGCTGGAGACGGGGCTGGGGGGGGACGCGGCGAAGGCGTGGCAGACCACCGAGCTGCCCAGGGTGCTGACCTCGCTCGACCAAGAAGCCCGGGCTTTGGAGGGCGCGCACGAGACGATCTGTGCGGCGGACCCCAGTGTGGCGCAGGGGCGGTGCCTGCTGAGCGTGCGCGAGCGCTTCGACACGCTGAGCACCGCGCTCGAGCTGGGAGGTCCCAACGCGCTCGAGCGCGCGATGGCGGCCGTGCAGCAGCTTCCGGTGCCCTCGACGTGCACATCGGATCCGCAGGCCCTGCCGCTCGCGTCGAGGGGTCCTGCTGACTCCGCGTGGCGCCCGTACGGCCTGGCGAGCAGCCTGCTGGACGTCGGGGCTTATGACCGCGCGGCCGCCGAGGCCCAGACGGCGCTCGGCGAGGCTGCCGTGCACGGCGACCTCGCGCTCCAGGCCAGAGCGGCGGTGGTGCTGGGCCGCGCCCTGGTCGAGCTAGGACGCTTCGATGAGGCCGAAGAGACGCTGGAGACCGGCTTCTCGGCGGCCTGGGCCGCCCACGACGACACCGCGGCGCTGGAGCTCGCGGCCCAGCTGATCATGCTCGTGGGCCAGCAGCAGGGCCGGGAAGACGCCGCGCAGGTGTGGTTGGACCTGGGCGCGGCGGCGGCCGAGCGCCTCGAGGGGCCCACGATCGAAGCGGCGGCCCTGTGGGAGGCGGCCGGTGTGCTGGCGAAGAGCCGCAACGCGTGGGAGGACGCCACCGGGTACCATGAGCGCGCGCTGGCGATCCGCCGCGAGCTGCTGCCGCCCGAGCACCCGGACGTGGTCAGCTCGCTGCATCACCTCTCGGGGATCGACTACGAAGCGGGGGAGGTGTCCAGGGGCCTCGAGCGCAGCCGCGAGGTGCTGAAGCGACGCCTGGAGACGCTGGGCCCGGACCACCCCGACGTCGCGCCGGCCCGCAACCTGCTGGCGGTGGGCCTGATCCACGCCGGCGAGTACGACGAAGCCGCCGAGCAGCTGGAGCGCTCGCTGCAGCTGGGCATCCGTGTGCACGGAGAGCTCCACCCCGGCCTCGCGTCGACGCGCAGCAACCTGGCGGTGGTGCTCAACCGCAAGGGGCAGCACGCGCGGGCGATGGAGATCTACGAGCAGGTGCTCCGCACGTGGAGCGAGGCCCGGGGCGAGGACGACCCGAGCGTCGCGTTGGCGCACTACAACCTCGGGGCGACGGCCCGAAGGGCTGGACGCTACGAGGTCGCGCGCGAGCACGGGGAGCGGGCGCTTGCCGTGTGGGAGGCTCAGCTGGGCGCCGAGCACCCTCGCATGGCCTCGGGGCACGCGGGCCTGGCCGGCGCCCTGACCGATCTGGGCGAGTGCGAGGCGGCGCTGGACCACGCGCAGCGAGCCGTCGCGATCATCGAGGACCTGCCCCCCAACCCACGCGGGGTGAAGTCCTATTACGCGCTCTCGGCGGCCCATCGTTGTCTCGGCGACCTCCCGGCGGCCCTGGTCGCCTCCGACACGAGCCTCGAGCAGGGCAGTGCGATGCTCGGCGAGGACAACCCCATGCTCACCGGGATGTACGCCCACGCCGCGGATCTCCAGCGCCTCACCGGCGACCTGGAGCGCGCCCGGGCCACCGCCGAGCAGGCTCTGGACACCGCCATCACCGACGCCGAGAAAGCCGGGGCCCGCTTCGCCCTCGCTCAGGCACTGGTCTCCACCGACCGCAACCGAGCGCGCGAGCTCGCCCAAGCGGCCGCGTCCGAGCTGCCCGAGGGACCAGCGCACGCCAAGAAGCGCTCGGCGTTGAGCGTGTTCTTGGCTGAGGTGGAGGGCTGATCGAGCGGAACGACACAAAACGCAGCCCAGAGGCGTTCAACGCCACGCTTGCGAGCCTTCACCTCGGCTTGCGCGGTCGCGGGATGCCGTAGGCCTCGATGCGGTTGATGAGCGTGCGACGAGAGATGCCCAGGCTGCTCGCCGCGCGCGTCTGGTTGCCCGCGTGCTCGCGTAGCGCCTCGATGATGCGACCTCTCTCCTGTCGCTGAGGCGCGGTGAGCTCGGGGGTGGACTCCGCGGCCTCGGACTCGAGGCTGAGGTCGGGCACTTCGATGACGCGGTCAGCCAGAATCACCGCCCGCTCCACGACGTTGCGAAGCTCGCGGACGTTGCCGTCCCAGGGCTGCCGGGTGAGCCACGCCTCCGCCTTGGCGCTGAGCTCGATCGGCGCCACTGCAGCGCGGGCTGCAGACGCCTGCGCGGCGAACTTCCGAGCCAGTGGAACGATCTCATCGACTCGTTGCCGTAGGGGGGCCACCGGCAGGACAATCCCTGCGAGTCGAAAGAAGAGATCGGCCCGGAACGCCCCCGCGTCGACAACGTCTTTGAGGTGTCGGTTGGTGG
>CAYGTG010000097.1:4529-13705 GCA_964352485.1 uncultured Nannocystaceae bacterium
TGGTGGCGCTGATGAAGCGAACCTGAACCGGCACGGGTTTCGTTCCCCCAACTCGATACACCTCGTGGTCTTCGAGGGTCCGAAGCAGTCGCGCCTGGACGGCCGCTGGAATGTCTCCGACCTCGTCCAAGAACACCGTCCCATCCTGCGCCGTTTCCAGGAGGCCACGCTGCAGGGCATGGGCGCCCGTGAACGCCCCTTTCTCGTGCCCAAACAGCTGACTCTCGAGGAGCGTTGGCGAAAGCGCTGCGCAGTTGATCGGAAGGAACGGGCCACTGCGTCCTGCGGCAGCGTGAATCCGACGCGCCAGCACTTCCTTGCCGACGCCCGTCTCCCCTTCGATGAGCACGGCGATCTGGCTGGGAGCGACTCGGTCCGCCAGGTCGTGCACGCGAGCCATGGCCGACTCCGGCTTGCGGTTGGGCGCTTGACCGATCTCTGAGGACTCGACGAAGAGCGACGTGGTTCCCAGGGCGACGAGTTCGCCCGGGGCTACGTGATGGGGTTCGTTGGGTTCGAGGCGGACACCCCGAACGGAAGTGCCGTTGGTGCTCCCCAGGTCGGTGGCGGTGACTGCCTCGCCGAACTCGATCCTCAGGTGGACACGGCTCATCGCGTCGTCGTGGATCAGCATGTCTGCCGCTTCACCGCGACCGATCGTCAGCACCGTGCTCCGCTCTACCGGCCGGGTCACGACTTCACCGCCCCGCAGCAAGATCAGCCGCCATGGAGCCTGGGGCTCGACCGGCTGCGCCAGCGATCGGGTTGCGGGGTCGGAAGTTGGTCGGTCGCCCATCGGCAGCGGCCGATGATAGCCGAACCCCGAGTCAACCGGCGGGATCGCAGACGCCGCCCCCTCTGCTTTGGACCTGGGCCTGAGTCCGATACGTGTTGAGCAACTCCCAGTGGTGTGGCTCCGGTGAGGGAATGGTGCCGTCTTCGCGCACGTTGGTGACGTGATAGGTGTGCTGGTTCCAGATCCTTCGGGCGGGGATCCAGCGGTCTTCGCGGTCTCGGATCACCTGAACCGTCGCCAAGGGCTCCTCCCCAATCTGGTTCTGGTTGGACACGACGACGATCTCGGCCGCGCCGTCGTTGTCGACATCAGCAACGACCGGATACTCCATATCTGTATAGCTGGAGCGCGGCAGCGAGAATACGGCGTCGCCGGTCTCGTTGAACGCGAATAGCGTCCTCTCGTCGGCGTAAATCGCCTCAGCGCTGCCGTCCCCGAGGAAGTCGAAGGCCGTTCCGCCGGCCCCGTAGCTGAATTCTTGAACCTCCGTGCTCCACATCAGCTCGCCGTTGGTCTCGAGTGCTCCGTAGCGCGTCGCGGTCTTGACGGCGATCTCCACCTGGTCATCCCCGTCGAGGTCGTGGATCGTCAGGGGGCGGTTGTACTCGGTCTCGGGAATCGGAGCGATCATCGGCCCCACGGTCCCGTCGTGGTCGACGATCAAAAGGCCCTCGTAGCTGGTGAACAACACCTCCGGCTCGGGGTCGTCGTCCAGGTTGGCTACCTGACCGAAACCGCTGGCGTCGGGGACGTCGAAATACGGGGTTCCGTCGTGAATGACGGAATGGCTCAGGATCACCTCGTGGTCACCGTCGCCATCGAGGTCCGCGCTCGTCGGAGCGACCGATAGACCTGCGCCCCCGCCCGGCAGCGCAACCAGGATGCCGCGATGGTCGAAGATGCCTCGGCCGTCGATGACCTCAACATCCCCATCGAGGTCTAGATCTGCGAGGGCGATCGCCCCACGCCCGCTGATGACATCCTCGTCCGGAGAGATCCAGTGCACGTCCCCGTCGTGGTCGAACGCGACGAGGACGCCGTCCGCAGCGCTGACGATCTCGACCGTGCCATCGCCATCCAGGTCGCCGATGGCGGGGGTCTTGCTCGCGCTCACCGGGGTCTCGATGCGGAAGTGGAGGTCTCCGGTACCGCCGTCGAGCACATAGATGTGGCCGGTGTTCGCGACGCAGATCCCCACATCGTCACATCCGTACGCGACGACCACCACGTCTGGCACGTCACACAGGTCGATGTTCCCGTCGCCGTTGTCGTCGGTGAGGTTGGCAACCAACGGAGTGACGACGCTGTTGCGCTCGCCGCCTGGTCCGGTCCACGCCCACTGAACCTCGGCGTCGAAGGCTTCGGGCGGCGCTTTGTCTTGGCACGGGACCACTGCGTCGATGCCATCGGCTACGACACACCGATCAGGCCTGCTCGGACTGCCAACATCGAACATGTTGGCGCCCGCAGTGCTCTCGGACGCATCTCCTCCAGCCGAGGTGCCGTCTACGTTCCCCCCCGTGGTGGTGCCACCGGAGTCCGGATTCGTCCCGCTGCTCGCATCGGCTTGTGTTCCCCCGTCTGAGCCGCTGGCTGAGATCTCCGTGGCGCGCGGGGCACCTCCGCACGAACCCAACAGGGCGAGCGCAAGGACATGCTTGGAGTCGAGGACCTTCATCGCATCACCACCACGATGCCGCGCGGGTCGGCTGCGTCCTGTTGGAGTTTGACGACGGCACTGAACCCCTCGCCATCGACCGAGTAGCGAAAGACCCCGTTGCGATCGAGCACCCAGAGTTCACCGGCCTGGTCCAGTAGCGTCATCGCCGGCTCGATCGCTTCGGCAAGCAAGAACTCGGGCGACGCGGCAGGATCCGTCGCGCCTTCGAGATCGAACACCGCCACCCTTCCGCCGCTGGGGATGCTCGCAAACAGGCGTCCCTGCGCAAGCGTCACGTGCGAGACGCGGGCATCGATCCCATTGTCGGCTCCCAAGCTGACGAGCGCTGGCGCGAGTTCCATCGCCGGCAGTTGCCACAACCGCAGGACGTCCCCACCTGCGACCAAGACATCGTCGACGACGTTCACAGCATCGACCGCCACTGCGTCCATCACCGTGAACGAGGGGTCCTCCATGTTGGACGGCGCGGTTGTGGCATCGCTCCAGGCCAAGAGTCCCGCGCCCGAGACTTGCGCGCCGTAGAGCGTGCCGCTGGTTGGGTCCACGGTTCCTGAGACCAGCTGCGACCACGGATGCGAGAAGTGCACGCTATCGGTCGCGGCCGACCCGAGGCTTGCTCCGGCCGCCAGCCGTTGAAACGAGTCGTAGCGGCCGATCCACAGGTCGCCATCGTCGGTGGCCCAGACCTCTGCAGCGTCGAACCAGATCTGGGTGATGGGGCCACCGATGACTGCGGTGGTGATCACGTCATCGGGCTCGGAGCCGTCACTCAGCCCTTCGATGTCATCGAAGATGAACAACCCTGTTTCGAGGTCGTCGGTCGCGACGATCAGGCGGTCGTTCCAGCGTAGGAGCTCGAGTGGAGTGCCGATGATTCCGCCGAGGTGACCGTGTGCGGGCTCGTCCTCAGTCAAAGCGTCGACGTCGTCCCAGAAGACGACCCCCTCAGTCTCGTCGGCGATGAACACAGTGCGGACCATTTGGGCTTCGCCGGTAGAGCTGGACCCGCCGGAGTTCTCGGAGGTACTGCTGGACTCCTCGGTTGGGTTGCTAGTCGTCGAACCGCTCGTCGTTGCGGACGTCGGTCCGCTCGTACTGCCCTCGGGGGGCGCGCCCGTCGTGCCGGTCGAGGGCTCAGAGCCAGTCTGTGTTCCAGCGTCGCTCGCATCCGTGTCCTCCGGCTCGGCCTCCGATGCCACACACCCCACCGAGACAACCCATGACAGCAACCCAAGTGCATTTGAACGCATCCACATGGATTCCGGCTGATGCACGGCGTGGGCCAACGGCGCTCGCGGATGGTTGGGCGGAGTTGCGGCTTCTGCCCGTGCACTTCGTGTTCCCGGACTCGAAACTAGGATGCACAGTTTGTGCAAAGGGCATCAAGGGTGGTCGGCCAGCCACGCGCGCGCTTCGTCCTCGCTCTTCGATGCCCCGCGCTTGAGGACGTCAACGACAACCGCCCGCCCACGAATGGGGTCGCCCGCCTCCCACAGAGCTTTGCCGAGCGTCAAACGATGTGCGGCCAACCCCTCTGCGGAGGCGTCCGGGTCGGACTCGCTGTACTCGACCGAAGACTCGAGCTCCGTCGCGGCTTCGCGTGCCCGGCCCAGCGCATACAGGGCCTCGCCCAACCCCGCCTGCAGACTCGCTCGCACCCGTGATGTCCCTGGGCCGGTCTGGCCGAGCGCCCGCCGAAACACCCTCTCGGCTCGCTGAAACTGCTCCTTGTGCACGAGCATGAGCCCGTAGTTGAGGTTGAGGGAAGCAACCGCGGGCTGTGCCGCGACGGCCGGGGCGAGCTCGACCCCATCGGTGTAGCCGCACACCTCGAGCGCATCGTCGAACCGTTCGGCCTGCAGGAGCATCGCGCACAGGTTGTTGTGTGCGGTGAGGGTCCTTCGATGCCATGGCCCATGAACCCGCGCCGCCGCGTCTGCGGCCGAGGTTGCTCGCTCGATCGCGTCATCGCGATGCTCCATGGCCCACAGCATGCGGGCCCAGTTGATCTGCGCCGAGATGGTCTGCGGGTGCTCCTCCCCCAGTGCGTCACGGCGAATCTCCCAAGACTGCTCCGTCAGCCGCTCGGCCTCTTCGCGATTGCCCAGCCGCAGAATGGGGAGGCTCATGTTGCCCAGGACCTGGGCCACGTCAGGATGAGCGTCGCCCAATCGGTGCTTGCGGATCTCCAGGGCCTGGGCGTAGTGACCGCGAGACGCGTCGTATTGCTGCAGCGTGCCCAATGCTTGACCGAGGTTGTTGTGCGCATGGGCGGCTCGCAGCGACCGGGCTCCGTGCAACGTCTCGTAAAGCTCCAGAGCCCGCTCGTGATGCTTCTGCGCCGTGCTCGCGTCGCCACGCTCATGGGCGAGCAAGCCCCGCACCGTCTCGAGGTCGGCGAGCTCCTGACGCGGCTGCCCTGCCACTTTTAGGACCGCACTTGCCATGTCGGCGTACTCCGCACCTCGCTCGACTTGCCCCGCCTCGTACGCTGCGACGAAGGTCAGCCGAATCCAAGCGCGAGCCTTGAGCGCGTTCGCCCGCCCCAGCTCGGCCTGGATGGTCGCGGACTGCAGTAGCTTCACGGCATCGTCGTTCCGACCGGCAAGACTGAGCGTCCAGCCAAGCCCCAGCAGCGTCTCGGCCGTCGTCGGAGCGTGGCCGACGTCCTGTGCACGCTGCAAAACCTCTTGGCCCAGCTCGATCGCAGCTGCGTAACGACCCGAGAGCCGCAACGCTTCCAACTCGGCCAGCTGCAGCTCGATCCGCTCGATGTCCTTCTCAAGCTCTGGGGGCGCGCGCAGAGGTTCGCGCAGCGCAAGTGTGTCGCTGCACCGAGACAAATCTGGCAGTCCGTCGGCCGCTTCGACGGCATGCAAGAGCGACTGTGCATCGGCCTGTTCAAACTGCACGACGAGTGCATCGACCTCACGAAGGCGCCGCTGCAGGCAATCGAAGCGCAGCTGCATGAGTTCCTCGGTTTGATCGCGGTGCACTTGGGTTGCAAGGCACGCGTCTTGGTGCGACGCCGACCAATCCTGCGAATAGCCATCGAGCAGCAGGCGTACCTCGCGAGCTGCTGCCTCCGCGAACGGTGCCCCCGTAGCCTCGAAGGCTCGCTCGACCCGAAGCGCGCGCGCTGCATTCCACACCGGGTCGATCTCGGCCTCAGCGCCTTCGCACACCGAATCCGCGGGCGACACTACCACCGCTCCAAGCACACCCGCCCCCACTACGGCCACAGCCACCCAAGGCCAACGAAGCGGAGCCATCGAACGCGAGAGGCTCCGCAACATGGGTTGCAGGTGCGCTCGACGCTTGGCGGGGTCGGGCTCGAGCCCCCGGCGCAACTCGAGATAGACCTGCCGGGGAATCGTCGAGTTCTTGGGGGACGGCGGAGGCCCATTCTGCTTGGCGGTCGCCAGCAAGCGGCTGGTCTCAGCGGCGTACGGGCGTTCCCCATACAGGACCTCCCAGACCATGACGGCGTATTGGAAGACGTCCGTTCGCTCGTTGGCGAGAGTGCCGGCGTGCTGCTCTGGGGCGAGGTAGGCCGGAGTTCCTCGAATGCCCCCCACCTCGTTGCCGGAGGGACTGCTTGGCTCGTCGATGGGACGCGCGAGCCCAAAGTCGCTGACCCGAACGTGGCCGTCATCATCCACGAGGACATTCGCGGGCTTGATGTCTCCGTGAACGAGGCCCTGACGATGGACGGCCTCGATCCCGCGTCCAGCAGCGAGGGCCCAACGTAGCCTTTGCCGCCAGGGCACACCTGTCTCTTCTCGAAGCTTGGAGCGGAGGTCGAGCCCCGATACCAGCTCCATCGCGAGGAACACCTGGCCGTCGTGCGTCCCCACATCATAAACGTGGATCACGTTGGGGTGTCTCACGGCCCCCAGAGCTTTCGCTTCCGCAACGAGCTCGGCGGGCTCGGAGCGGCCGGGACGAAGCAACTTGAGGGCGATCTTTCGGTCCAGCTGCGGGTCGTATCCGGAATAGACCTCGGCCATGCCACCGGATCCGATCCGTTCGAGCACAAGAAACCGGCCCAGGCGCGTTCCTTGCCGCACTGGCCCCTCGAGCACGACGGGCTCCTGCAGGGGGGTGGTCCGTGTCTCGCTCGAGCCCAACGGGTCGACTCTACCGCGCCTGCTGTGCGCCTGTATTTGCGAGCCCTGGGCGAGACGACCGCCCACCCGATGCGGTCCGGCGGACGAACTGCACCGGACCTGACCACGGGCTGTTAGTGTCGATGCATGCGGAAGTACGGACGGATCGGGATCTGGATTGCCATCGTCGCTTCGCTCCTACGAGGCCTCGAGTCGTTTGACTCTGGGGGATCTGCGAACTCTCTGGTCACCGTCGGCGCCGCACTGACGCTCAGCGCGGCGTTGGTGGCCGCGGCGATCATGTTCTGTTTCGACCGACCCACGGAGTGAAGGGCACGGGATGAGGCGCAGGTTCGGCAAACCGATCTTTGGGACGGCGCGTTCCATGCCAGTATCGGACTCGAATTGACAACCTTGGCCAGCAGGACCGCACGCGCGGTAGCGGCTTGTTTGATCGGTCTGACGGGGATCGCTACGGCGGCCTTCAGTGCGCCGAGCGAGCCGCCCGAGTCTTCGGGTCGCTCCTCCGCGGTCGGGCCTTCGGTCTGGAGCGACACGTGGTTGTTGGGACACGAGGCGAGGTACCTCGACGACGCCAAGGCTCGCAGAATGGCGCTGGAGCACTCGCTGGCCACGCCAGACAACCTGTACAGCGCGATGCGGATCTCGGCGTATGGCCGCGGGCGAACCGGATGGGATGTCCTTCCGACTTGGAACCCGAGCAGCCAACAGCTTGCGGTTCAAGACCTCGCCGCCGGCGAGACCGTCCGCGACGATCCGGCGGCAACAAGACTCTGGGACGGGCGCAGGCCGACGACGATGGATGGCTGGGTGCAGCTGGGGCGTGAGGTCTTCTTTCGCTTTCCTCTTCGTCCCGAGCCCGCAGCCGAGCTTGCGTTCGCATCGGGCACGGCGAAGGAGCTGGGCCTCGAACATGACCGCGACGACAAGGTTCCGGGCTTGGTTGCATACCGTGACATCGACGGGACGGACCAAGTCGGCATCACGTGCGCGCTGTGCCACACGGCGATCGAGGATGGTCAGATCGTCGTCGGCCGGGCCCGGCGATCGCTCGACTACGGCGCGATGCGGCTCGCCTATGAGCACAGCCTCGGAGATGTCGAGCCCAAGCTCGCCGCGCGCATGTCGAGCTGGGGTCCCGGCCGGGCAGACATCACGGAAGACGACGATCAGGACCCGGTCGCGATCCCCGATCTGTGGCGGCTTCGCGAACTTCGCAACCTGACGCAGGCCGCCACCATCGTGCACGATTCTCCGCTCGCGCTCGCGATCCGGCAAGAAACTCAGATGCTGCATGCCAGCGGTGAGCGAGTCCGCCCGCCCCGAGAGCTCGCGTGGGCACTGGCGATGTATCTGTACTCGCTCACGCCCCCGACTCCAGCTTCGAAGCCCACCGCGCTGGCCATGCGAGGAAAGGCACTGTTTGCATCGCACTGCGATCGTTGCCACAGCGACGGGAGCGGAAGCGGGCGTGCGATTCCTGCACCCCGAGTGGGAACCGACCTTGCCCTGGCCAACGGCCGAGCTCGCGGGACCGGAACATATCGACCGGCGCCGCTGGTCGATGTTCTCAACGCTGCTCCCTACCTTCACACTGGCGACGTCGGGAGTCTCGAGGACCTCCTCGATCCCGCGCGTCTGCGCCCAGATTTCGAGCGCTCCGTCCGAGGCCGTGGTGCCATCGTCGGTCATGAGTTCGGAACGGACTTGCCGTCCCGCGACCGAGCCGCCTTGACCGCTTGGCTTCGAACACTGTGAAAAGCAGGACTCCAAAATGAACATCAGTCGTCCCACTCTCCTCTTCCTCGCAGCCCTCACCGCGCTCGCCGGTTGCGCCCCTACGGTCTCCAACGACCCCAAGGTCAACGCCAAGGTCAACGCCAAGGTCAACGGTGGAGAAACAGCCGCTAGCGACGACTCGGGCAAGCCGGATGAGGACAAGGCCGAGCCTTCCGTAGAGGTGGCCGTCGGTTCGGTCCTCTTGGAAGGCGACTGTCCCGATCCGCCGGTCGTCGATCCGTCCGTTCCTGCTTCGATCGCGCCTTCGGCCCCAGCCAAGAGAAGGAAGCCGAAGTCGCCTTCGGTCATTGCGCCCGGCGAGGCGCCTCCGGCTGGCGTCGCGTCCCGCCGACGTCGATGCCAACAGTCCACCCTGCAGCTCACCTTCGACAACCACGGCACAGCACCGGTCAAAGTGAGCGTCGTCGAAATCCGGCTGCGCGACGTTCAGACCGACAAACAGGTCGCAACGCTCCCCTCGCGCATGCCCTCCAAGTGGTCGGAGGCCGACAACGCCTACGTCAACTGGGATGAGAATCTCGTCGCCACCAGCTCTGCCCGCACGAGTTACCGAATCAAGCCCCCATCTTGGTCCGCCGTCGAAGCCAAGCTGGAGGGCGCGGCCTCTCGAGGCCGCACCTACGACGTCGAGGTCTCGCTCGAGGTCAACGGCGCCCCAACAACCGCCCGCTCTGCGGAGTTCACCCGACCCCCCTTCATACCCATGCCGCCGACCTAGTACCGCAGATCTGAAGTCCGTTCCGGGTTTCGGCAGAGGGATTCGCAGCAA
>CAYGTG010000098.1:0-13617 GCA_964352485.1 uncultured Nannocystaceae bacterium
GCCTGGACTCTGCTGACACCCCTCTGACCATTCCACCGAATTGGGGACGGCCCCTCGTCGCGGGTCACCGTACCGTCCAGCATCGGCGCGAGCCGGTCGAGCGGAACGGTGTCCTCGATCGAGACGTCCGGATTGAGCAACCCGACGTCGACGACGGCGGCCGAGATGGTCCCGCCGATGACGATGAGAAGCCCCAGGAACCTGTCGATGGTTGCGCTCGCTTCTAGCGCTAGCGGGACGTCGTCGGGACCCGTCGGTTGCAGTGGATCGCAGCGGCGGCCTGAATCGCACCGGCCGAGGTGCTCGAGTCGGCACCCACTTTGGAAGGAGCACTTCCCAGATCGTCACCCCGCTGGACCTGATTTCGGGTACATCGCCGTGGTGCGAGTCTTGCTCTGGCGGGTGGTCATGCACGCCCGGACTACACTGCTGTGCCTCGCGTCGATCGGCATCGGCTGCGGCGGCGAGGGCCGAGATCAGCAGGCGATCTCTGGATCGGCCGGGTTCTCTGCCGGCGGCGCCTCGGACACATCCGTCCCGATGGGGTCGACCTCTGGTGACGTGGCCTCGACCTCCGGCGCGTCGGGAACGACGGGAGGCGACGGCCCCTCGGGCACCACCGGGCCCTCAGCTGAAATGACCGCCAGCGCGACCGCGTCCACCGGCGGAGGCGAGAGCAGTGAGGCGACCTCCAACGGCACCAGCACCAGTGGTCGCGGGGACTCCTCGAGTGGCGGCGAGTCCGACTCCTCCGGGATCGTCGACGGCGTGCTCGAGATCGGCATCATCGCGCACAACGACTGCACGTTCACCGTCGAGCCGTCGTCGATCGCCATCGCCAAGGACGAGGAGTTCACGGTCAACTGGGTCAGCTCTCCGGCGAGTGAAGTCGAGTTCGACATCGCAAAGATCGACGCGTTCAACCAAGTCCCGATCGTCATCGACATGACGCCCGGCTACAGCTACCACGACGAAGTCCGCGTCTGGTGCAGCTTTCCGGGCACCGAGCCCTTCAACTTCCGCCTGACCAGCTGCCACGACCCCGTGTACATCCCGGTCGACTGCGGCCTGTGACTCGGTCAACGGGAGTCCTCAGTTCAGGGCGTGGCTCGGAGGGTCTTGCAGGCCTCGAACACACAGTCGACTTCGGATGCATCGACCGGGGTGACGCCGCCGTTGGCAACACACTCGTAGAAGTGCTCGCCGATGCGGGTCCCGACCTCAGCCCCACGCATCGTCATCAGCTCGCTTTCAACGACGACCTTGACCCGATAGCCCTCTGCTTCCTTCTCCTGGAGGCCTGGTCTCGTGCGTTCGCACCTCGCCCTCGACGCCATCCTTCGTCACGCTGGCCCGCGAACACGCGCCTGCCCCGCTCCACAGGTGGCCCAGGAACACCCGCCTCCTGCTCGAGGCCACGCGCACTCTCCGAGGAACACGCCCAGGCCTACCTCCGCTAGCCGAGCCTCCCTCTAATTTCCCACTTCGTTTCGCTTTACCTCTCATGGCATGTTCTCCCCAGGCGTGAGAGCCCTCCGGGTTGCTCGCGGCACGCCCGGCGATCTCGGGCGCGTCGTCCATGGCGCCCGGATATGCCATCGCCGCGCGTAGACTTCCCGCATGATTCTAAATGCTTGAGCGTCCTGAGCGTTTTCTCGGCCTGGCACGCGCAAGACCGCGGGTGACGCGTGTTTCTCGGTGGGGCACCACCCATGTTGAAGCACTTCCCCCGCGTCATTCCGGCCTTCCTTTTTCTGTTCATCCTGGCTCTTCCGCAGCCAGGGCGTGCGTCCGACCTGCAGTATCTCGGCATACCGGATCTATACGACGATCATTCGGCCGCGCTGGCGGACCTTCAGCACTACCAAAACACCTACGACGTCGAGTCCCACTTCCGAGACATGCGCTCGGCCCTGGACTCCTGGTTCTCGGACCCAACGAGCGACTACCACCAGGCGTACCCGGACGCGACCGGGGTGAACATCTACGAGACGACCAGCCATAGCTGGTACTTCGTTTCCGAGACGAGGTTTCTCGGCGCCGGTCACAAACACCAAAGCTGGACGTCCATCGACCAGCCGAGGGTCGGTCAGCCGGTTACGTACTTCACCGCGGCGATGTTCTTCTACGCGAGCCTGCCCAACTATCTGGTCTACAGCGAGACCAATGACCGCGGAAAACGGTTCATCGTCACCGTTGCCACCTACGAGAGACAGCGTGCGCCGGATCAGAGCAGCCTGAAGAAGGCCCTGCGCGCGTTCAAGAAGTCTGAACTCGCCCGAGATCCGTTCATTCAAGTGGGCCTGGACCACGTCGAGGACATCGTTCTAATTCGAGACATCCGCGACGACTCGAAGCAGCTCGGCTCGCCAAGCCAGTTTTCGATCCCCGACAACACGGTCTACATCAACGCTTCGGACCTGAAGAACTACGGCTGGGTCGTACTGTTCCACGAGCTGCTTCAGGCGGGTCTGTACAACGCAAAGGCCGCCGGCTTGCTCGGTAAGAAGAACTACAAGACCCTGATGAGGCTGAACTTCACCGAGTTCTCACACCTCGCTTTCGGCTACGCCGGTGTTGCCGGCTCCTCGGACCCCAAGGCCTACGACAAGGGTCTCACCCGCGGAAAGGCGTTCGCGCTGGGCTACACCTACGGAAAGCTCAAGCGAAAGCTCTTGAGTCTGCCGAAGGTGGAGAAGCAGAAGGCTCGCAAGTTCTTCGACGACATCGACGCCAACAAGCAGATCATGGTGTGGCAGGCGGCTCGGTTCAACGTGCTCTATCACGTCCACCTGATCGGGATCTCGGCCACGAGCGAAGACATCGAGGGCTTCAAGCGAGCCTTCACCGCCCCTGGAACGGACATCCGCCGCAGCATTGCGACGGCCCGCAGCCAGATCGCGGCGCGCATGAAGTAGCTCAACACCACTGGCAGCGAGGCTCGTCGTGGGACCGTCGAGTCGCTCGCGCAGGTGCGACACCGTGGCGGGTTCGCTGGAGGGGCTCATGCCGCGGCCGTCCCGTGGCAACCCTCGAGTAGCCCCCCGAGCGCCGGGGCGTACTTGGCCTTGGCAGCGCCGATCACGGTCGCCGTGCGTTGGAAACACGTGCTCGAACTCGAGCTTGAGCACCGACCTCACGTCCTCAATGGTGGGCTTGGCAAACTCGAGCCAGCCGGCACCGACCGCGTACGGCTTGAAGAAGTCCATCTTTTTCATCGCGATCTTCGCCAGTCAGTTGCAGTACTCATCGGGAGCCGGCGTGTTCTGCAGCGCGTCGCCACTGATGAGGACCCCGCCGTCTCGCTCGAGGACGAGGACTGCCTCCACGGGAGTCGATGACGCGAAGATGTGGAATCGGGCGTCGGGCAGGGGAAGGGGCGTGTCTTCGTCGAGCAGGACGTCAGGCTCGAGGTCGGTTGGCCCCTTGTCGAGCAGGAACCGGACACGTCGCGCTCGCCGGCGTGCTGCGCGAGGACGAGGTCCCCGACTTGGTCTTGGCTCTGGTGGCTCGCGTGCCGGAGGACCAAGTCTGAGGCCCGCCGCTCTTGGATGAGGATTCTTCTCGCTTGGGCCTACCACCGCCGCGCCAGCTTCTCGGGCCCGCTCGGCGTCGATGAGCAGATCTACGCCGACTTCGGCGACCCGTCCGAACTTCGGCACCTCGTCCGGTACAATCCGCCCGACGAGTCCGCAGCTCCCTTCGAACTTGGCGAAGACGCGCTGCTCCGGAAGTGGGCGGCGTACGTGAATGGCGAGTGAGGCTATTGGCGCGCTTTCGGACGATGTCGTGACGCGCTATCCGCATCTGCCCGTTGTCCCGGCCCTCCGCCGAAGCCCTGCCGGCGGTCCGAACTCGCTAACGCGCTGGCCAACAAGCCAAGCGAAGGGAGCCCTACGCCCGGGCCCGCAGCACCCAGACCGCGGCGTCGAGCTTGGGCACGCCGTCTCGATACGCGTTGTCGAGGAATGCCTGGGCACGCTCCTTGAGCTGAGCTCGCTGCTCGTCGGTGTCCGCCTCTGCGAGCATCCGCGCGAAGCCGCCGACCTCGGTCATCGCTTCCAACGCGTGTGCAGCGGTCTCTCCCAGCGACACCTGGGTCTCAAAGGGCTCCACCACAACATCCTGAAAACCGGCGGAGCTCAGGAGCGCACGGGTCCCGTCCGGGTCGGAGAGGCTGAACGGTCCCGGTCCTGCGTCGGGATCCGGCATCGCGGAGGCCGCCTCGGGGAACGCCTGCATGATGTAGCTGATCCACGGGTTGCGCCCGATCGGTTGCCAGCAGATCAGCGCGGTGCGGCCACCAGGCACGAGCGCGGTGCGCATGTTGGCGAAGGCGGCGGGGGGATCGGGGAAGAACATCACGCCGAAGCGCGAGACGAGGAGGTCGGCGTCGGCGCTGAAGCTGTAGCTGCCGGCATCGGCAAGCGCGACGTCGAGCTGAGGAAGATCGACGCTCGCGGTACGGGTGACCTCGAGCATGGGGTCCGAGACATCGACGCCCAGCACGTGGCCGCTGTGGCCAACGCGTTTCGCGAAGGCCAGCGTGGTGGTTCCGCATCCGCAGCCGATGTCGACGACGCGCTCGCCCTCTTTCGCGTCAGCGACATCAAGGAGTCGCTCGGTGATCGGCGAGACGATGAAGTCGACGGCATGACGCGCCCGCACCCACTTCGGCCCGGCATGTTCTCGCCAATAGACCTCGGGCTCCTCGTTCATCTTGACCACCGCGCGAGACTAGAGCACATCTCATAACCTCGCCACGCCGCCTCACTGGTCTTTGGGCCCGCTGGCGTTGTCGCGAAACCTTGCAGTACCCCGGTACAGCTGCGGCTCCGCTCCTAACCATCGGCCCCAAATCCTTCGCGAGTCGGCGCGTCGAGGTTATGAGATGTGCTCTAGCGGATACAGGCTCACGCAGCGGCGCTGGCCGTGGCGCGAGCCCGCATTGCGCGGAGCACCGGGAGGACGACCTCCTGCAGGGTTGTCTGCTCGATGCATGCCGGTTCGGCGGCGCGCAGGAGACCGAATCCCTCGATGAAGGCCGGCTCCTCGAGCGTGCCGCCGGTCGGCAGTGCGCTCACGTGGCCACGGGCCTGGGCGATCAGTGGCTCGAGCAAGCTCGGGTCGCGCTCGGTCGCCCACCGCAGGGTCGCCCATGCGAGCTCGGCGTGACGGGCCTCTTCGGCTTCGATGGTGCGTAGCACCCGGCGCGCTTGTCCCGAGGATCGGGAGGCCGCGACTCCGGCGACCGCGGATGCGATTCCCTCTCCCCAGCAGCCCTCGATCAAGGCTTCGAAGGCGATCTGCCGAAGCGATGCGGTACGGTGAGCGGGCGGGGGCAGTGCGCCGAAGCGCAGCGCCTCGCCGCCGAAGGACACGGCCATTCCCAAGGCGGCGTGGGCATGAGGGGCTTCGTCGAGCGCCGCCTCATGGCAGCGTTGCACGAGCTCGAGCGGCGCACCGAGATGCATCAGGTCCAGGGCAAGACGGGAGAACGTGGCGATCGAGGCGTGCTCATGTCTTGCGACCTCGACCCAACCTTCGGCCGCGATCCGCTCGGGGCTTGGGGTGGTCGGGACCGACCTCCGACCGATGACCGTGGGCAGCAGCGGCTCGCCGTGTTCCCGCAACGGGCGGCCCATGGTCAAGCCGTCGAAGAAACAGCCAATGCCCCGCCGTCGGCGCGTGACCTCGTCCTCGCCGCACGCCGCGAGGGGACTCTGCGAACCGGTCCAGTCCTGACAAGTCGTCGGATCGTCCTGCGCGAGGTACGAAGCTTCGAGCATCGCGTCCAAACAGGCCTGACCCTTGATCGGCTTGAACCAACGACAGTCCCCGAGGTCGGTGGGCACGTCGTAGCAGGCAGCGTCGGGGTCGCAGGTCTCCAGGATTTCGCAGCGCAGGTCCTGGCGTTCTTCTGCGAAGTCCTCATAAGCGAGTTCGCCACACCCCGCGGCCACGAGGCACGTCAGGAGAAGGGCGCGAACGTGTTCGGGGTGCAGCATCGAGAACTCGCAGGGGATAGTCCCGCCGGGCGCTGGATGGATTCCCTGTTTGTGCCCATTTCTGGCCTCGTGTGATCTGGTGCGGAAGCTTCCGGGTGTCGGGGGGATCCATCGGGGAGTCGGCGGGGACTACCTAGTCGTGGCACTCGTCGGAGTCCCCTCGCTCGTCCTCGCGGTGGTCGCCGCGGCCGGAACAGCGGCCCCCGCAAACGGGCCGAGCGACGGACCGGCGGAGTATGACGCTCGACCGCGCACGCCGGGCCGCCGCTTTCTCGTCTCGTCGGCGGTTCTAGGGGGCGTCGCCCTCAGCCTGAACACGGGCCGCGCGGCCTGGTTCGCGGTGGGGTGCAAGAAGGATGGATATCACTACGATGACGGGTGCTTCGGCACCCCGATCGTCCAGGACTTCGGGACCGCGTTTTTTGGTGGGCCCGCGCTCGCTCTGAACCTCGTTGGCATCAGCTTCGCGATCGTCGGTGGGACACAGCGGGGCTCCGCCGGTCCGCAGGTTGCCACGGCGACAGCGACCCGCCACGTCGCGTGGGGCTCGGTGATGGTGGGTCTAGGCGTCGCCGCGCAGATCACTAGCGCGCTCCTGGTGCTCTCGGTCCACCGCGTCGACTCTGGCGACATCTACGATGGGAAGCTCGATGGCGATGGATTTCGCCGGCGCTACGTCGGGGCCTCTCTCGGGGCCCAAGCCGGCGCAACGCTGACTGCCGCTGGAGGAGGACTCCTCGCGCACGGCTTGGCGCAACGCAAGCGCCCGGTCGATGTGGCGTTCAGCGCAACCGGGTTCAGCCTCCGCTTCTGATTCGGCCCCGCTAGAGCGTCTGCAGAAAGCGGATCAAATCGGTCTTCTGTTCCGCACTGAAGCGCTCTTTGCCGCCGTCCATGAAGATGCCCTCGTCGTGACCCATGGCCGACAAGCCGGGGAGCGTGGTGTCGAACACCTGGTCGAAATGGGGCGGCGCGGCGAGGGGGTAGCCGTTGCAGCCGCTGTCGAAGTCGGCCGCTTGGTTGTTGATCGGGCCGAACTGGTAGACCTGCGGACGCTGGGCCGCGGGGGTCAGCACCGCGCACAGGCTCGGCGCGGCGTTGTTGTGGAAGTAGGGCCAGCGTGCCCAGATCCCCACCAGCGGCGGCGGTACGTAGCCATCCTGCGGGGTCAGCACGAGATCGTACTTCTCGGAGAGCTGCAGGTCGTTGATGTCTTGGATGTACTCGACGCTTTGGCGGCGGTGCGGGTCCGTCCCTACGTCGTGGATGGGGGTGTCCTCAAAGTACACCACGCGTGCGGTCTCCAGCTGCTCGCGAAGAGAAAGTGACTCCGCGTCGGGCTGGTTCCACCCCTTGTCGTAGGTGCCGTGACACTTCGCGCAGTTTTCGACGAAGAGCTGCTCCCCGCGCATGGCGGCCGCCATGTCGAAGGCGCTGGGCTCGAAGTGATCGAAGAAGCTGGGGGCTTCGGTCGCGAAGACCCCGGTGGTGAATTCCTCGATGATGGTCCAGTTCTCGATGATCCAGGCATCAAGGGCGACCAGGTCGGAGCCCCGCCCGAACTCGTTGACCAGCAGCGCGCCCAACACCGGGTTTCCGCTCACCAGTGAGCCGTCGGAGAAGAACTTGTTCTTGTACTTCGTCAGCCACCAGGTGGCGGGTTTGACGTCGCTGGGAAAGTTCTCGAGTTCGTTGGCGCGCGGGTTCTGCCACGAATCCTCGGTGCGGGTCGCCCAGGGGTCGAGCTCGCGCGTGCCCAGAGAGAGGATGGTGTGGGCCAACGCGGTGTCGAGGCCGAGCACGCGGGGCTCGACGCTCCGCACATAGCGGATGTTCTCTCGGGACATCCGCCACAGGTCGGTCTCGCCGGAATCGGCTCCGGTGCCCAGGGCGAAGGCGGTGGGTCCCACGGCTTCGAACAGCGGCTTGTACACGACGAACATGTTGTTCGCGGTGGACTGCCGGTTGAACAGGCCCATCGTTGGCGTGTCGAACACGCGGCCGGAGTGGCAGGTGGCGCAGCTGAAAGTGAGGCCCGCACCGCGTTCGGTGTTCATCACCGTGACGCCCCAGTAGTCGCCTTCGGGCGAGCGGACCAGGCCGAGTTGCTCGTAGATCTCTTCCATCGAGGACAGGCCCGTGAAGGCCGGGAGCAGCTCGGACATCAGCTGTCGCAGCGGGTCGTTGGGGTTGCCCTCGATGAGCAGTCGAAGCGGGCGCTCGGGGATCAGAATGCCGGTGGTCTCGACCGGGTACTGCTGAGCGTGTCCGTGACCGGCCGCAGCGTAGGCTGCGACCTGATCTTCGGGCAGACCCAGTGGGTTGATGCGACCGCAGGGGGAGATGAGCTCGCCCTCGGTCCACTGGGCTGGGACGCCCTGCTGGGTGCAGACGTCGAGCGTGCCGCCCGAGCCACCGCTTTCGCTGCCGGAGTCGGAGTTGGAATCGGAGTCGGAGTTGGCCGTGGTCGCGGCCGCGGAGCTGGCTTCACCACCCGTACTGCTCTCCTGGTCCCCGGTCGAGCCCATCTCCGTGTCGCCGGCGGTGAATCCACCGAAGTTGCAGCCAAGCAAAGGGGTCGCCAAGAGCCAACCGAGCCGTCTACCCATCATCGGGCGCTCATACCACGGCTGTGGTGATGTCTCGAAGGCCGACAGTCTCCTGACCCGCGAAGTGGACGGAGCGGGGGCCGGGGAGCTTTTTCGCGCCGAAGGGAGAACGCTGAGCAGCACGAATTCAGCCCGTGCAGTTGGCCTCTTCGGTGCAGTCGGCGCAGTCGCAGCCCTCGTAAAAGCTCTCGCACGTCCCGTCGAGGTTGCATGCCCCTGGGCACTCGGCCTTCGCTTCGGAGCAGTCATCGCAGGTGCAGGAGTCGTCAAGCGTGCAGACACCGTCGTCGGCGCACTGGTCCGGGACGCACAACGCGGTGGTCATGCAGTCGGCGCACGAGCAGTCCTCGGTTACGAATGCGCACGCTCCATCGTTGACGCACTCAGGCTCGAGGTCATCGAGGCACGCCGAGAGCTGGGGCGAGCACTCGTCGTAGGCGCAAAAAAAGCAATCGGCAGTGTTGCCATCGCCGCCGCACGTGCCTTCGCACTCCGCTTCACAGGCACTGTCCGTCGCGCAGGCGCAGTCGGTGAACGCCTCCCACAGCGGAGCCGAGTCGGGGCAGACATCGTTGCCGCCCTGGCTGTACTCCGCTGAGCAGGTGTTGCAGTCGGAGTCGGTGGTGCTGCCGTCGCTGTTCGTTTCGTCGCTCGTCGTGCTGGAGCGGCTGCTGCCCTCCGAGCCGGTCTCGGCGTCGCTTCCGGTTGAGCTTCCGGTCTCGCTGCTGGTGCTCGATGTTCCCGTGGACGCTGGAGAACTGCTCGTCGAACTCCCGGTTCCCGTGCTCGTTTCCGCACCCGCATCGGAGTCTACGCATCCCGGAAGCATGAGACCCGCGAGGCACAGAATCAGGAAGGGAGCGATCGATTTCGTGGCCATACCTGGTGAGGGTCCGGGCGAACTCGTCGTGATCACCAATCGCCGAAACAAAACAGGCTAAGCTCGCGGCGCGCTGATGTTGTCCGCGGACCCCGATCTTCAACTGCTCGCGCAGTGGCGCGATGGCCAGTCCAACGCTGGCGAGGCGCTGTTCGCCAACCACTTCGACGCGCTCAAGCGGTTCTTTCGGAACAAGGTCTCCTCTGATCTCGAAGACCTCATGCAGAAAACCTTCCTGGTCTGCGTGGAAACCAAGGAGAAGGTGAGGGGGGATTCTTCCTTCCGCACCTACCTGCTCGGGGTCGCGAACAACGTGTTGCGCAACCATCTGCGAAGCAAACGGCGCAAGGACGACCCGCTCGACTTCGGCACCGTTTCTGCGGCCGCGCTGGACCCGACGCCGTCGCTGTACGTCGCGGGCAGAGAGGAGCAGCAGGCGATTTTGCTCGCGCTGCGCCAGATCCCGCTGACGTACCAGATCGTCCTGGAGCTCTACTACTGGGAGCAGATGGAGCGGAACGAGCTCGCGGTGGCGCTCGACATTCCGCCGGGGACCGCAGCGTCTCGCCTCCGCCGGGGGCGCGAGCTGCTGAAGGTCGAGCTGGAGCGCCTCGCGGGGACGCCTGAGCTCTTGCAGCAGACGCTCAGCAATCTGGACGACTGGGCGGCGGAACTCGCCGCCGGGGTCCGCCGTGGCGATCAGAAGTAAAAACGTGCCTCGCCGTGATCACGGTTGGCGGGTCCGCACACCCACCAAGTATGAGCGCTGTGCGAGCCCTGTCCGTTGTGCTGCTGCTGTCGGCCTGTGTGCCCGCCGAGGGTGCAGGCGAGATCGAGCCGCAGACGTTCAGCCCGAAGGCCGGAATCTGGCGCTGGGATGTGATGGGCGACTTCGTGGATAGCTGTGGCCTGTCCGAGCAGCCGATCGACTACAACCTGACGCTGATCACCACCGGGCCGGACGGCATGCTCCTCTCCACGCACGGAGGGAAGTCCCGCGAGTGCACGGTGGGCGGCGGCGACTTCGGGTGTGAGGACGCCGAGCGTTCTCTCCTACCGGGCCCTGCAACGACGTTTGAGGCGGTCGATGGCGCTTTCATGAGCGAGACCGAAGGATCGATGGCGTACCGCCTCGCGTGCGAGTGCGAAGGCCCTCACTGCGAGGCCATCGCGGCGCAGCGCGGGATCGACTTTCCTTGTGAGAGCACCGGGCTCGCCCAAGGCCACTACGTGCCGTTGGTCGATTCCGTGGACCTGGGATGCGAGGCCGAAACCGAGCTTTCCGGGACGGTCTCCACCGCGCAGGCCGTCCTGCAACTCGAAAACCTGTGCGACGAGGCGCTTCAGGTCTATCGGTTGGACGCGCAAGGGCACCGCGTGCTCGAGACGACTGTGGCCCCGGGCGAGCGGCCGCATGTGCTGTGGACCTCCGTCGGGCAAGCATGGGTCCTCACCAATCCTGCGGGCGAGTGCATCTCGGTGCATCGCGGCACCGAGGAGCCTGGGATGGTCACGGTATGCTGAGTTCGGTCGTGAGGGTCCCATGAGCTCCAGCCCCAACGACAACGAGACGACGCCGGAGAGCATCGGGAGTGATGCTCTGAGAGCGTCGTTGTTCTCGAAGCTGTTCGACAAGAAGGCGGAGGCGGTCTCGGTGGGGCGCTACCGCATCCTCGATGAGATCGGGGCCGGTGGGATGGGCCAAGTGTTCTCGGCCTGCGACGAAGAGCTCGACCGCAAGGTCGCGATCAAGGTCGTGCACGGGGCGAGCACCAGTTCGCAGGCGAAGGGCCGGCTGCGTCGCGAGGCTCAGGCGCTGGGGAAGCTCGCGCATCCCAACGTGGTCACCGTCCACGAGATCGGAGAGCACAACGGGCAGGTCTTCATCGCGATGGAGTTCGTGCGCGGGGAGACGCTACGGCAGTGGCGCTTGGCTGAGGACCGGAGCGTCCCGGAGATCCTCGAGGTGTATCTGCAGGCGGCGCGTGGGCTGCAGGCGGCCCACGAAGCGGGGATCCTGCATCGCGACTTCAAGCCGGACAATGCGCTCGTGGGCGACGACGGTCGCGTCCGGGTGCTGGACTTCGGGCTTGCCCGCGCGGTGGTGGACGAGCGAGCCACGACCCTGCCCGAAGAGCTGTCCAAAGACGAACGCGGAGATGTGGCACTGACCAAAACCGGGGCCATCCTGGGGACGCCAAGCTACATGGCGCCCGAACAGTTCCTTGGCGAGGAGACCGATGCTCGCACCGATCAGTTCGCGTTGTGCGTGGCGCTGTGGGAAGCGTTGTATGGCGACCGGCCGTTCGTGGGGTCGTCGTACTCGGAGCTTTCGGCGAATGTCACGGAGGGAGTACGTGGGTCTGCGTCGCGTGATGTGACGGTGCCCGGTTCGGTGCGGGCGATGCTTGAGACTGGGCTCGCAATCGACCCGGCGAAACGGCACCCCGACGTGGCGTCGATCGTCACGACGCTCGAGACCGTGCTGTCGCCACGGCGGAGTCGTTGGTGGGTCGCGGCTGCGACGGTTCCCCTGGCGGCGCTCGGCGGATTCGTATTTCTGCGGGAGCCACCGGCCGCGCGCTCATTGGAAGACTGCTTGCCGGCGGCACAGCGGCTGGCGGGGATTTGGGACGATGAGGTCCGGGCAGACCTCGCGGCGCACTTCGAGGCGGACCCAGCCCCCTTCGTCGCAGCATCGTGGGCGTCGATTCAGCGCCAACAGGACGAGATTGCCTCGGAGTGGGCGGCTTCGTATGGGCAGGCGTGCGCCAACACGAGCTCGACGGATACCGCGACGCGTCGCCTCGCAGCGCAGCGTCTCGATTGCCTCGATTGGATGCTCCCGAAGATCGACGTGCTTGCGAACCTCCACTCGGCGGCCGCGGCTCGACAGTTTGCAGCCGGCTATCACGGAGCCGTGGGGGCGAGCTCCGACTGGCTGGCCTGCACCAACGACGCAACGGTGCGACGACTACCCGCGCCCCCAGCCGATCCGGTCGTGGCAGCGCAGGTCCAGGAGGTCGCCCGCGAGATCCTCGGCGCGACTGCCCTCAGGCTCGCCGGCCGTCCTCTCGACGCATCGTCCCAGCTCACCGGGGCCGTGGACCAAGCGCGTTCAGTCGGCCACCCACCTCTCCTGGCGGAGGCGCTCGTATACGCCGCGAGTGTGGAGACCGACTTGAATCGTCCCGGGGCTCGGGCTGCCACGGACAGAGCGCTACGCGTCGCGGAGTCCGCTGGACATGACCACTACATCGCGGAGGCATTAATGCTCCGGGCGTTGCGTGGCGAAAGCGACGAGGTGCGGTTCGAATCCCTGGACCGCGCCGAAGCGGTGCTCATCCGATTGGGGTCTCCGCTGCCACGGAAAGTGGCGGTGGCGCGAACCCGAGCCCTCGTGCTGGATCATGCGGGCCGCGATGCTGAGGCCTACGATCTGTTGAACGAACTCACCCAGGTTCACGGCCGTAACCCCGCGTTGTCAGTCGCCGTGCGCGCGGGTCTGTACGAAACGCTGGGGGGGCTTGTTCGTAGTTCACGTGAGCCTCAGCTCCGCCTCGCGGCGGCACAGGCTGCTATCGCGATCTACGAGGCCGAACTGGGCCCTGGCCATCCGGCGTGCATCACGGCCTGGGAATTTTCCGCGTACGCGTCGTATCGACTCGGTCGGTACGAGGAGTCGGTGGCCCAACACGAAGAGCTCCAGGCGCTGCTGCGCACCGTGTTTCCTGACGGCCATCCCCGACTGGGTTTTGCGCTGACTCAGCTCGCTCGGGCGCAAGCTGCACTCGGCCAGATCGCCGAATCCGAGCAGAATCTTCGGCGATCCGAGGCGATGCTGTCACGCCTGTTGGGCCCAACACATCTGGATGTCTTGCGCCTGCCGACGCTTCTTCTCGGGGGCTTCGCGCTCGTGACGGGCGACGAGCAGGAGCTTCGACGCAGAGCGCAGCTCCTCGCCACCGCGAAGGTCGAGCTGCCGGGCGCGTCGGAGGGCTCTGCCGTGATCGCGGCGCTGGATGGCGATGCAGGGCTGGCGCGCACGGAACTTGCGCGTGCGCGCGAGGCGTCCGGGGGCGCTGCTGGCTACGAGGCGGCTCTGCGCCCATTGTGGTGT
>CAYGTG010000099.1:0-9958 GCA_964352485.1 uncultured Nannocystaceae bacterium
GGGCGGGGCGGGACTGGCGGTGGGTGCCGCGAGAGCGAGCGCGAATCCCAGCAGCCCACTCACCGGGAGACCTCTACGGTGAACGTGGCCCAGTCGGTCGCATCGGAGTCGTCGCGGACGACCGTATAGAGGTTGAAGGTGCCGATGTCGGGACCGACCACCCACCGGACACCGCGAGGGGGGCTCGTGTCGTCGAACTCCGTCGCGCGCTGGGTCGTCCACCAGGTGTCGGTGAAGACGTCGAAGTTGGCGAGGGTCGTGCCGTCCGAGGCGGTCACGGTGATCTCTTCGAGATCGGCCTCGGCGGGTCGCCAGTCAAACTCGAGCACCTCCCCAACACGGGCAGAGATCGGCTTGTCGGGGAGCACCTGCGTTGCGGGCTGCGCTCCGTCGCGACGCAGCCAGACTCGCGACGCCATCGGAACTCGGTTGCGGGGCAGCTGTCGCTGGAGGTCGAGGAGAGGATCCTCGACAAGCATGCCTGTGCGGCGCTCGTACAGGTCGAGGAGTTCGCCCACCGAGCCCTGCTGCGCAACGCCGTCGACGATGAGGCACCGGCCCAGGTCGTCCCCGCGCTCGAGCCGTTCGAGGCACGCCTGTGGACCTGGGTCGTTGCTTAGGCCGCCGATCGCTCGCACGAGGATGCGTCCCCCGCTCATCAGGGACTGCAGCCCTCGCTGCGGGTCGTCTGCGTCGGCGAACTGAAACGTCATCTGTGGCGCGGTCCCCAGCGCACACGCATCGAGTTCGACGCCACCGTCCGGGCATGGAGGCGTGTCCAAGGTGGAATCGCAGGCCGGGCCGTTGCAGGCAAACCAGGCGAAGGACAGGTCCTCGGGGGGGACGGCTCCGGCGACATCGGCGACCATGACCGAGGCTCGGATACGGTCCAGCGGCATCGCGTCTTGGAACGCTCGTCCTTCGGGATCGCGTGGGCTGCTCAGGGGACCGAGCTCCACGACCTCCACGTTCATGCCGAGGTCGAGAACGTCGACGACCTGCCACGAGAACGGGATCTCCGGACCACAGCCCGAACCGCACAGGGCCAACGAGAGCGCGACAGAGCGTCGAGTGAGACTCCGGCCCTGCACGTGCATCAGCGTATCAGGGGTCTGGCGGCCAAAGCGATGTCCAGGGACGCAGCGGGCGGGCCGGGGTCATGGAGCGCCACGCGAAGGCGAGCCCGGCGGCGTAGGCGAGCATGATCGCTAGCGGAATGCCGATGGCCGCGCCGAACCCCTGCGGCCACAGGCTCACTGCGAACGGGACGACTCCGACGAGCAGTGGCGCCATGAAAGGGATCGAGCCCGAGACCCCCAAGGTGGCGTTGCGCGCGACCGATCCGCTGAGGTCTGGATCGACTGAGCGCAGCAGCGCGAGCCCGGTCGGTAGGGTTCCGGTGGCCATGCCGAACATCATGATGGCGTGCTCGAATGGTTCCTGCGGAAATGCGCGGACCGCCAGCCACAGGCACACGACGAGGGTGACGACGCCGATGACGAGGGAGATGGCCAGCACCGGTGCAAGCCAGCGTCCGAGCACCGCGAGCTGCACGGCGCACAACGCCGCGGTCGTCGTGAAGTCGACGGCGACGACCGCAAGCCGTCCGAGCAGGCGGTCGTGAAACCAAGACTCGCGACCCAGTGCCCGCGCGCCTCGGCGGACGGCCAGGGCAAACAACGCTCCGATGACGAAGTGGAAGCCCCAGGCGGTGGGGACGAGGCTCTGCGGCAGCACGAGCACGAGCGCGGAGATGAAGCCGAACACTGCCGCATAGATGACGCCGATCGAAACGACCGAGCTGCTCAGCGGCTCCATCGCGCCTTGCTGGGTCTTTGTCGACGTCGAGACTTCGGCCGCCGCCACCGGGCGCTCGGTCGAGACCCAGCCCGCCCGTCGCGCCCAGGCGATGGTCGGGATGCCGAGAAGGATGCAGGTGGCGAACCCTGCCGCGGCAAAGGTCAGGCCGAGCTGAGCTCCGTCGACGAACCCATGCGCCTCCCAGGCGCCACCCAACGAGAGCGCCTGACCAGGTCCTTGGGAGAAGCCGAGCATCGGGAGCAGCGAGAAGCCGGGATGGATGCCGCCCCACATCTCCCAGACCGCCACGCCCAGCAGGCCGATCGTGACCTGGATGACGGACAGCGTCGGGATGGCGATCGCGACGGAGCGGGCGCCCCCGGGCCGGGTGCCCTCGGCCGTTCGCTGAAGTCCAACCGCAATGAAGACCAGCGCGAACCCGTGATAGACGAGCAGCTCCAGGTCTGGCGTCGACAGCGGGATGACCCCCAGCGCGGAGGGGCCCAGGGCGAGCCCGATCGTCCCTGCGATGATGCAGTCCGGGATTCCGAGCCGGCGCAGGGGGGCAATGCGATTTCGCAGTCCCGCCGCCAGGGCCAGCAGAACGGCCACGACCAGCAGATTGACGACGATGCCTGCGTTCCAGTGCTGCACGAGAGCTTCACCCGGTGTTGTGGCCCTTGGTCGAAAGCCTTATAGACTGGCGAAGAGACATGAGTACGCCGTTCAAAGTTGATATCGACGACATGGAGTTCGTGTTCTTCGACCAGCTACAGGTCGCAGACAAGCTGGGCGCCACCCCACAGTACGCCGATATCGACGTCGACACGTACAAGCAGACGTTCGCCGAGGCGAAGAAGCTGGCCGAAGAGGTGCTCAGCCCGATCAACGCGGTCGGAGACCGCCAGGGCTGCACGCTCGATGACGAGGGCAATGTCACGACGCCCGAAGGATTCCAGCGCGCCTGGACGGCCTTGGCCGAGGGGGGCTGGGTCGCTCCGTCCGCCAACCCCGACCTTGGAGGCGTGGGGTTGCCCAAGTCCGTCGAGATGGGAACGCTGGAGTTCTTCGTCTCCGCTGCGTGCGCATTCATGATGTACCCCGGCCTTTCGGCGGCTGCCGCACGCGTGGTCGAGGCGTTTGGAGACGACCGCTACAGCGAGATTGTCGCCACCAAGCTGTTCACCGGCGAGTGGGGCGGGACGATGTGCCTGACCGAATCTGGCGCCGGGAGTTCCGTCGGGGACAACCGCGCCAAGGCCGTGCCGGCCGAGGGCGAAGAGGGCGTGTTCCTGCTCGAGGGAGAGAAAATCTTCATCAGCGGCGGCGACCACGACCTCGCGTCCAACATCGTGCACCTGGTGCTCGCACGCACGCCCGGGTCGCCGCAGGGCACCAAAGGCCTCAGCTTGTTCGTCGTGCCCAAGTTCATGTTCGACTTCGAGTCGGGCGAGCTGGGAGAGCGCAACGGCGCCAAGGTCGTGGGCCTCGAGCACAAGATGGGCATCAACGGCTCGGCGACGTGCACCGTGGCGTTCGGGTCCGACCGCCCGTGCCGAGGCTGGCTCATCGGCAAGGAGCGCCAGGGCATTGCCCACATGTTCATGATGATGAACGAGGCCCGAATTGGTGTTGCCGCGCAGGGCAGCGCTACATCGGCCGCCTCGTACAGCTTTGCGCTGCAGTACGCCCGCGACCGCGTGCAGGGCACCAAGCTCGGTCAGCGCGACAGCGAAGATGGACGCGTCGCCATCGTCAAGCACCCCGACGTTCGCCGCATGCTGATGACCCTCAAGGTCATCTCCGAGACCTCGCGTTCGTCGTGCATGCGCATTGCGTTCATGGACGACGTCATCAAGACGACCGAGGACGAAAAGCTGCGCGACAAGCTCGAGGGACGGGCTGACCTGCTCATCCCGATCCTCAAGGCGCACCTCACCGACCTCTCCATGGAGATGGCCTCGCTTGCCGTGCAGGTCTACGGTGGCTACGGCTACACCCAGGAATACCCGGTCGAGCAGCTCGTCCGAGATGCCAAGATTCAGGCGGTCTACGAGGGGACCAACGGCATCCAGGCGATGGACCTTCTGGGTCGCAAGATGCGGGTCAAGAACGGCGCGCTGTTCATGGAGTGGATGGGCGAAGCCCAGGGCGAGCTCAAGGCTGGCGCCGAAGAAGGCTTCACCGAGCAGACCGCCTCGCTCGGCAAGGCCATCGGCCAGCTCGGCGCGTGCGCGATGCACCTGGGTAAGGTTGCCGGCGGCGGAGACATCGACGGCGCGTTCGTGCACGCCGTACCGTTCCTGCGAGCCTTCGGCACCGTGCTGCTGGGCATGGAAGCCCTCGACCAGGCGCGCGTCGCCAAGCGCCTGCTCGACGGCGGCAAGGAGACCAACCTGCTCAAGGGCAAGCTGGCCAACCTCGACTTCTACGTCGCGCACCTGCTGCCGGCCGCCACCGCGTTCGCGAAGACCGTGCAAAGCGGCGACCGCAGCTGCATGGACGAGTACCTGTTCGCAGCGGAGTAGGGAGCAGCGCTAGCATCCCAAAGCCTCCGGCCGCGTGATGCGGTGCGGAGGCTTGGTCGTTCATCCGTCCGGATCACGGAGGATGAATACCGCAGCCTCCGACGGACCACAGTCCCCGCAGAGGAGCCCCTTGCGCAAGAATGCAAACGGGGCATAGACATCGAATGTCGAGCCCCGCGCTTTCACGCCGTAGGCGACCTGCCGGTCGAGGACGCCTGCGGTGGCCGAGTCAGTCTCGAATTCGAGCAGCAGGGGAACCATAGATCTCGCCCCGGTTCGGAGGGGCTCGGTCTCATCGCAGCCGGAGTGGGTGGCCCGAATGTTTGCGAAGGGAGCGGTCCAGTTATCGGCAGTGCTCCACCACGGCGGGTTCAGGGGCAAAGACTCGCCCTCGAGCAGGTCTGGACCACCGACGTTACGAAGGCTTAGCAGTACCAGGTCTCCGTCCGCTTCGCGGATTGAGAGTTGGCCGTCCGAGACCCCCGAGAACTTCGAGTACCCCATGACGAACGAGACCTCCACATCCCGCAGCGACTCGAAGTAGTCAACTTGTCGAGCGAGCCGTTCAGCATCAAGATGGCCAAAGGGGGCGGTGAACTCTAGCGAGACCATCTCTTCAGATCCCTCATGATCGCATGCCATCGAGACCCGGTAGAGGCATTCATCGACGGGTGCCACCGCAATGATGTCGCATGCGGTCGCTACGGCAGTCTCGTCGTCGGGCCAGACGGTTGGGCTATAAACGACGAGATCCACGTGCAAAGACCACTCAGCGCATGCTGTCGGGAGAGTTCCGGTACAGCTGAGGTCGCTGTGTGTCGTGGAACTCGTCGTCTCTTCCCCTGCATCGGTTGCCTCCGAGTCAAAGGTGGTTGATGCGTCGGTACCCGCATCTGCCGTGGACCCGTGAGTGGATGAGCCTCCAGCGCTGTTCGAACCCGCGGGCACGGCAGGCCCGCACGCCGTCGCTAGGACGCAGACGGCGAGACAAAATACCCGTTGAGAAGTCAGCATCCCGTCCAGAGCTGCCCTTCCCGGTCGATGCCGTTGTGACAAGAGATGTCGTCCCACCTTGTGACCTCGCAGCTTCCGAGCCGCTGCCACAGTACACCCGCGGGAGGTGAGGCTGGTCCCCGCATCGCTCGCCACTCGACGCATTCAGGGCGGGCTGGCAGGCTGACCCGGTGACGCCCGACGACGAGCGCTATATGGAGGAGGCGCTTCGCATCGCCGAGGCGGCGGCAGCGGCCGGTGATGTTCCGGTCGGTGCGGTTGTCGTCCTCGATGGCGTGATCATCGGTCGCGGCGGGAATCGTCGTGAAGTCGACGCCGATCCCACCGGTCACGCCGAGATCATCGCGCTGCGGGAGGCGTGTCGGACGATGAAGCGTTGGCGGGTCGACGGCGCGACGCTGTACGTGACGCTCGAGCCGTGCCCGATGTGCGCGGGCACGCTCGTCAACGCCCGGGTCGCCCGGCTGGTCTATGGAGCCAGCGACCCCAAGGGCGGTGCGGTTCGCTCCTTATATGAGCTCTGCGATGACCCGCGGCTCAACCACCGCATGGACATCTGCTCTGGCGTGTTCGCAGAGCGGTGCGCGGACCAGCTGAGGAGCTTTTTTCGAGCCGCGCGCGCCAAGAGCAAGGCCCGCGCGATAAAGTGATGACCGTGGCCCGGGATCTGACTGCGGAAGCCGAAGCGGTGCAGCACATGCTCGCCAAGGCGCGGCTGAGGATTGACGACACGCAGTCAGGCCGGACCTGTTTTCTCTCCCACCTCGGTGCGCAGGAGCGGCTCTCGCCCGGTGCCTGGATGGGGCATCGCGATCTCCTCTACGGCCTTGCGCTCGCGAATCTCTCCCCGGCACAACGCACCTCTTTGGCCCGGGCGGTCCTGGTCGATCACGGCCGGGAGTTCGGGGTCGGGCGGCTTCAGCTCCAGACGCTGGCCTCAGGTCTCCCTCTGGGGGGCTCGTCGCTGTTGATGCGGCCGCGCACCGGAGGCACGTCCTGCCTCTATACATGGGCGCTCGGCCCCGGCGCGACGCCGGCGCCCTGCGACTGGCTGCTGCTTCGGGCAAGCCCGGAGTGGGCCGTCGAGCCATCGCCCAAGAAGTTCAGCGCGCGGGGCATCCAGTTGCTGACCCAGCTCGGTGGGGAGGTTCTCCTCCTCGTGGACACCGCGGTCGGGGCTCTTCAGGTCGCACAGGCCTGCGCCGGCACGCTTCGCATCGCGGCCCATCCACGCTTCAGTCCACACATCGAAGCGCTCGATCCCGAGGCTGCTGTGTTGCTGTGGCCGCACGACGCCTTGGATGGCGCAGGCCTCAGACGGCACGAGGTCGTCGCAGTGGCGGTCATCGACGCGCCTGAGCCGGTGCGAACAGAGCTCCGGTCCTGGATCGACCGTCGCGGAGATCGGGACATTGAGACCGTAGATCTCTGCTGTCCGGGGCGCATGGATCGGGAGGGTCTGCTCTCATTCTGGCGCGCTTGCGGGAAGCCGGCCGTGTTTCTCACTGGAGATCCGGAGTGGACCTCGTCGGGTGCGTCGTGGCTGCGGACCCTCGGAGCCGACGTCGTCGTGCACGGTGAAGCGACGCAGCTCTCACTGCTGTGACCCTCGGCGGATGTTCGGATGAACACCCGCGCAGCGCTGCGCAGTACGGCGTTCCGGCCCCTGAGTTCCTAGACTGAGGCGGGGGCCCGGGTTGGGCCACCGCCCTGCGCGCGACTCCCTTGGATGAAAGCGACCGCGATCGCTACACTGCGGGCTCACGTGGCAGAGAACCCCACTCCTCGGATCCCTCCACTTCTGCCGACGGGAGCGGCTCTCCTCGCTGCCGCGCTGGCCTTCTACCTCGCGGTGGAGCCAGGAGCCCTCGTGGCTGCGACTGCCGCCGGGGTGGCTTCGCTGGCCGCCGCGGGAACGTCGTGGATCATCGCTGTCGAACTCCAGGCCGCGCTCGGCGCTGTCTCCCAAGGCCAGAAGCAGCTCCGCGAAAGCAACGCCGAACTCCGAGCGCTGCAAGGGCAGCCCCCCGGCGAGGCTGCAGAGCTCGAGCGCCTCCGCAACGAACTCGACGCCGCGAAGAAGTCTGCCAAAGAACACGAAGCGTCCGCGGACGCGGCGAAGGCCGAGGCCCTCCGCCATGCTGAGGCCCTCGCGGCCAAGACCGCCGAGGCCCGAGGCGGGGAGATTCAAGCACCGGTGCCCACCTATGCGGCCAGCATCGCGCCCGAAGCGATCGACGGCCTCGAGCGACAGCTCGGAGATGCCATGGGCAACCTGGACGAAACCCGTTCGGCGATGGACAACATCGACCAGGGCCTCAAAGGAATCTCCGAGAGCGTGGAGCTGCTCGCATCCAACGCGGAGGAGAGCTCCAGCTCCATCCTGGAGATGGCTGCGGCCAACGACGAGGTCGCTGAGTCGATGTTCAACCTCGCGGCATCGGTGCAGCAGACGGCCACGTCCATCGAGGAGATGACCTTCTCGGTCAAAGAGGTCGCGAAGAACATCGAGGCGCTGTCGAGCACGGCAGAAGAAACCTCATCGGCCATGAACGAGATGGACATCTCGATTCAACAGGTCGAGAACAACGCCAACGAGACCGCGCAACTGTCCGAGGAAGTGGTCTGGGCGGCCGAGGGCGGCGTCGATGCGATCAACCAGACCATCGAGGTCATCAATATGATCAAGCTGTCGTCGGCCGACGCGGTCAGCGTGATCTCGAGCCTGGGCGGGCGCATCGAGGAGATCGGCAAGATCCTCAGCGTCATCGACGACGTCTCCGAGCAGACCAACTTGCTCGCCCTCAACGCGGCCATCATCGCCGCCCAGGCCGGCGAGCACGGAAAGGGCTTTGCGGTCGTGGCCGACGAGATCAAGGACCTTGCCGAGCGGTCCGCAACGTCGACCAAAGAGATCGCCGAGATCATCAAGTCGGTTCAGCGAGAGAGCCGCAACGCGGTCCTCGTGGTCCAGCGCTCTTCCAAGAGCGTGGATGATGGCGTTCGCGTCAGCCACCAAGCCGAAGATGCGTTGAAGCGGATCTCTGATGCGGCACGCCGCGCCACGCAGATGGTTCGGGAGATCGCCCGCGCCACGGTCGAACAGACCAAGGGCTCCAAGCAGGTCACGGATGCGATTAACGTGGTCGCGACCACCGTTCAGCAGGTCGCGACAGCCACCGCCGAGCAGGCGCGCGGCGCCGAGCAGATCATGCGCTCGGCCGAGAAGATGAAGGCCATCACCCGGCACGTCGAGCGCTCCACGCAGGAGCAGACCCGGGGCAGTCGTCAGATCACCCGCGCGATCGAGTCGATCAGCGAGATGGTCAACCAGCTCCACGATGCGCACCGAACCCAGATGGACTCGGTCCGCACCGCGATCGAGCGGCTCTCTCAGCTCGAGAACGCGACCGACGCTCAGCGGACCCAGCTCCAGGCGCTCCGAGAAGCGATGTCCTGAGCCCCCAGCCGGTCTTCCTCCTCCGGGGGGTGGATGCGGCATCGGGCGCAACCGGCGCGGCTTCGGAGGTTCGATGCCGCGTTTTTCGTGGTGTTCCTGGCAGATCGGGCAGGCGTCGGACGCTCTGCACTCTCGCTCGCGTGTGCGAGCGCTGCTATGGTGCTCGCGTGTCCTTGTTCGGCATCGGCCCCATGGAGATGGTCGTCGTCGCGGTGGTGGCTCTGATGTTGTTCAACCCCCGCGAGCTTCCCAAGATGCTTCGCAGCTTGGCGAAGTTCTGGGGACAGCTGCGAGCCACTGCAGACGAGTTTAAGGAGACGATCATGACCGCCGATGGGGTCGATGAGATCCAAGAGCTGGTCAAGGGCACCAAAGGCCAGATCCGTCAGGTCGAGACCGATGCGCGCCGCGAGCTCATGAAAGCACGGGCCGAGATGCGCAAGGCTCAGCAGAAGCTTCTCAAGGCCAACCAAGCCAAGCTCGAGAAACAGACCCGCGAACGCGACGCTGAGAAAGCGGAGCCGGCAGAAGGCTCGAGCGCAGACGACTCCGACGCGCACGGCGGGCACCCGGACGGGGACGATGGTCACCAGGACGCTCCGGTGGCCGCCAGGGCACCGCACGACCACGACCAGAACCACGAGCATGGGCACGACCCAGAGCACCACGGTGGTCCGCCGGCAGCTTCAAAACACGGCTCCAGTGAGGAGTCGGTTGCAGCCAAGCCTCCCCACGAGCGCAAGCCAACGCCACCGGTCCGCAGCGAGCCCCCGGCGGTCGGTAAGCCCCCAGTGGTTGGCAAGCCCCCGGCCATCAGCAAGCCCCCGGCCATCAGCAAACCACCGCGTCCGGTCAACGCAGACGCTCCATCGCAGCCTTCCACGTCCAGCGATGCGACAGCGTCCACCGGCGGCGCCGACGATGACGCGCACAACCAAGGCGCGGCTTGAGGCCGTCCACCGACGGACAGGACAACAACCGCGTGGCTGACAAGAACGACGAAGAAGAAGAATCCGGCGCCGTGACGCCCGAAGACGACGTCCCCATGTCGTTCTTCGACCACCTCAACGAGCTTCGCAAACGACTCGTCCGGTCCGCATTCGGCATCGTGATCGCCTTTATCGTCTGCTACGCCTTCGTTGGCCAGCTGCGGACC
>CAYGTG010000099.1:9968-13585 GCA_964352485.1 uncultured Nannocystaceae bacterium
TGCTGGTTCCGTTCTACGACTCGTGGGTGTCGGTGGGGATCGAGGGCCCAGCCGAGCTGCAGGCTCTCAGCGCACTCGAAACCTTCCTGACCGATCTGAGGATCGCCGTCATCGTGGCGATCTTCATCGCCGGCCCGATCGTCTTCTATCAAATGTGGATGTTCATCGCGCCGGGCCTGTACCGGAGCGAACGCAACCTGGTCGTGCCGTTCGTGGCGACCAGCGCCGTCATGTTCTTGGGCGGGGGCGTGTTCTGTTACTACTTCGTCGTTCCGGTCGCGACGGACTTCTTCCTTCAGTACTCTCTCGACACGGCTGCGGGTGGTGAGGCGGCGGTCTCGATCAAGCCGAACTTCACCTACCAAAGCTACGTTCAGTACGAGACGAGGCTGCTCCTGGGCTTTGGAGCCATGTTCGAGTTCCCGCTCGGCGTCTACTTCCTGACCAAGGCCGGGGTGATCACGCACAAGACCCTGCTGCGTCATTGGAAGCTGATGACGCTGATCTTCTTCATCGCAGGGGCTCTGCTCACGCCCCCCGAGCCGGTCACTCAGGTGCTCATGGCAGCACCGATGATCGGGCTGTTCTGGGCCAGCGTCGGCGTTTCCTTCGTGGTCAGCAAAGACGAGCGGGAGCGGATTGACCGGCTCGAGACCGAGCTGGCCGAGATGGACGACGACGAGTCCGACCCCGACGACGACTGAGCGCGCAAGATCTTCGTGCGCTCGCCTGGGTCCGGGCCGTGAGAAGAAGCCCGCGAAAAAACGTACCCAGGGGGGTTTGAACCGCGCACGAGCTTGCCTATGCTCCTGCGCATGTTCGGGTTCGCACGATTCCCGCAGCTTGCGCTTGCGACGGCTTCTCTTGCCGCACTCCTGGTTCCGTCCGGGTGCACGTGTGGCTCCGGGCCATACCAAGGCGACTACTACGACGGCGACCGTCCTGGCTCGGTGAAGAACTTCAAGTTCGTCGAGAGCGAGAAGGTCGATCCCAAGATCGCCGGTTGTGCCGATGGTCAGCGGGAGGGCTTCGCGGACATCGAGAAGAACCCCCGCGTCGCCGGATGCATGGGCAAGTGGAAAGAGAGTAAGTCGCTTCGCGAAGAACCGACCGGGAAACCTTGCGGAGACGACGGCGAGGAATGCGGCGCACCGGCGGACGTTTGCGCTCCCGGCTGGCACGTCTGCGGCGCCGAGGGCAAAGGCGAGGACCTCAAGACCCGGGCCACGCAGAAGGAGTGCGACGCCGCGGGACCCGGGCGGTTCAACGCCGCGATCAGCCACTCGCCGACCGACGAGATTGATCCGTGCCCCCGCATCACGAAGAACACCGATCTGCCGTGCGTCCAGGCGGGGATCGGCGCCGAGCCGGTGTGCTGCGGCAACGACTGCCTGTCGGGCAAGTGCAAAGACGCCGTCTGGAAGGGCAAGACCCGAATCTCTCGCGGTACAACCGAGGGGTGCGGGGCGATGACCTCCGAGCGTAACGGCGGAATCTTGTGCTGCTACGACGGTGAAGACGCTCCCGGCGCGGCCGGCGAAGCGGCGAAGGCCGAGGGCGGCGAAGAAGCCAACGCCGAGGGCGGCGAGGAAGCCAAAGCCGAGGGCGGCGAGGAAGCCGAAGCCGAGGGCGGCGAAGAAGCCAAAGCCGGCGAAGCGGCCGAGGCAGCCGGTCAGGGCGACGCCGAGGCGAAGCCCGACGCCAAGAAGGCCGGCTGACGATCAGTTGGCGATGGCGCCGGACGTCGCCAGGCTGATGTAGTGGTCCAGCGACGTTTTCGGCGGCCGTCCAACCTCGACCACGGGGCTGGTCACCACATCGGTGTGGTTGCCAAAGAACTTGAGCCGCTCGCCGATCCAGGTGTCGTCGTTGCCTTGGACCGGGACCAGGACGGTGTGCAGGCGCAGCGCAGCGTGGTCGCGGTACCAGCGACCGCTCTTGCGGTCCCGCACGCCGACGCATTCATCCCGGCGCAGGTGGTACTCCGTGTGGCGCGTGACGAAGATGCGGTGACGGCGACGCTCGATGCCCATGGAGCGAGCCTGCCGATCGCGAGCGCGACCACCAAAAAACGCGCCCTGTTGGGTCCGCGAGACCCGTCGATCTTCGTCCCAATCGGCTCACGGAGGTGCCCGGCCGGCGTACGGCCTGCTAGGCTGTCCAGGTGGCGCTTCGCCCGATCGAGGTCGACTGATGTCCAATAACCCGTTTGGCTCGTTGCCCAAGTTTGGCCGAGGTTCATTTGCGATCTTCCTGGTCGCCGCGGTGCTCTCCGCGATGCTCGGCGATCAACCGATCGCACACCAGCTGGTGCTCCTGCCCGGCGACGTCTTGTCGGGACGGGAGCTGTGGACGCCGCTGACCGCGAACTTCATGTTCCCGAACAACGAGCTGATCGGCTTGCTCGGCACAGGATTCGCGCAGTGGTTCATCGGAAGCCAGCTCGAAGCCTTCTGGGGCACCAAGAAGTACGTCACGCTCGTTCTCGGCGCGGGCATTGCGGGCTACGTCGCCGCGGTCTTGGTGGGTGCATTGAGTGCGACCGCGGCGGGCATCGAGGTTGGAGGCAGCGTGCCGATGGATCTAGCCGCGATTACGGCCTTTGGGTTTGTCTTTGCCAACCGCCAGCTTCGCCTGCTGGCCTCCTTACCCCTGAGCGTCAAAGGGTTCACGCTGCTCCTGGTCGGGCTCTCGCTGGTCATCCCCTTGCTCCGCGGCAGCCCATGGCCCGTGGTTGTTCCGCTCGTTGTCGCAGTGGCGGTCGCCGCGGCGGCCGTCACGCAGCCCTGGCGTCGGTTCCGGGATTCGGGCAAGCTCGGGGGGTCCGGGAAGGCGAAAAAGCGCCATCTAAAGGTCGTTGGGCCGGACTCTAAGCTGCTCAACTGAGCCGGCGGCATCGAACAGGAACTCCATCTTGGTGACCAAACGCGAGCCCAGCGAAACGGGCATGACCACCACGTTCTTCGCGGCGGAGCACACCCACAAGCAGCTCCGCCGGGTGATGTTGCGGGTGACAGACGGCCCGGACAAGGGATCGCAGCTCACCGTAGCCCGCTCTCGGATCACGATCGGGCGAAGCGCGGTCAACGACCTCGCGCTCTCGGACACCTCGGTCAGCGGCACTCACGCCGAGCTGATCATCGGCGAGTCTGGCGTGCACGTTCACGACCTCGACAGCACCAACGGGACCTTCATCGGGTCGGTGCGGGTTCGCGAGGCTTGGATGGAGCCGGGTTCGATGCTCAAGGTCGGCAAGACCGAGGTCGAGCTTCTCTCCGCGGACGAGGTCCAGATCCCGATCTCGGGCGAGGACCACTTCGGCGCGCTGGATGGCAAGAGCCCCGCGATGCGCGAGGTGTTCGCCGTCCTCGAGCGGGTGGCTCCCACAGAGATGAGCGTGCTGATTCACGGGGAAACGGGCAGCGGCAAGGAGCTGGTCGCCCGAGCGCTCCACGACGAATCCCATCGCGAAAAGCACCCGTTTGTCGTTCTGGACTGCGGCTCGCTGCCCCGCGAGCTCGCCGAGGCCGCGATTCTCGGCCACAAGAAGGGGTCCTTCACCGGGGCGGTCAGCTTGCATCGGTCTGGCTCTTGTGCATTCCAAGCCGCTTGAGCAG
>CAYGTG010000100.1:0-13548 GCA_964352485.1 uncultured Nannocystaceae bacterium
GTTCGACCCCGGCAGCGCAGGAACACCCGTCGTCCGCGATGCCGGGGTCGAACTCGGCGTGGGTTCGAGAGATGTGTCCATCGTCGAGTACGCCCTCCCCGAATGCATCGGAGTTCCGGCCCAACCCGAGCGCCCCATCGAACGCGACGCGGCGACCGAGATGCGAGGGGTCATCGTGATGGACCAGCTCGATCCACCACCGGTTCGGGGCCCGGCCGTCGTCTTCGGCCAAGGTGGATGTTTGTGTTGTTTCCGCAGTCGCCAAGGAGACGCCAGTATCCCACTTCGCCCGGCGGCCGAAGCCCCGGCGTCTCGCCAAGACAGGAGGGAACAGGACCTTTCACCGCTCGCGCGCTGGAGGTCCGGCGTTCATCGAGGCCGCACGGTCGTTTGCACAGACCTTTGGTGGGCCTTAAATCTCTGGGTGTCGGCCCGTGGCTGTGACTCACGGTCGCTTGCTGGCTTCGTTCCCCGCTCGCCCGTGCGCATGCGAGAGGGTCGAGACCTGCTAGCGACGTTTGCGGCCGCGACGACGACCCCGCTTGCTGCCGCCCTCACCATCGGATGTGTCGCCCTGGTCGTCGTCGGTCGCGGACGCATCCGCGCCCAGGTCCGACTCTTCCCCGTCCACCTCCGCTTCGAGTCGGTCACGTTCCCGAGCATCCGGCTCTCCGTCATCGAGGTCCGGGTCAACAACCGGCGCCGGCATTGCCATGGCAAGGGTGTGGTCTTCGGGGGGCGCCTGGCCGTCCTCCAGATGCTCGGTCCCCATCATCGAAGCGGCCTCGTGGGCTTCCGCGTCGGTCAGCTTGCCCAGCACACCGCAGACTTGATCGTCGCCCTCGACCTCGTACACCTTGTCCACGAGGAAGAACTGTGGAGCCTCCTCACCGTCCTCGGATTGGTGGAGGGTCAGGATCGAGTTTGTGGGCGGCGGTGCCGCGGTCGCGATGAAGTACCGGTCGTTGCCCTGGGCCTCCAGGACTGCGGACTCCAGGAGCGTGGTGTGACGGAGCGCGACTCGATACTCGGACATCTGCGAAACCGACTCTATCAGCTCCGATTCGACAACACAGGCCACTTTTCTGGCTTCCGGTCAGATCCTGGCGGGCCAGGCGTAGGCTCGACCCTCGGGTTGCGTCTAGCCCGCGTTTACAGCTGGACGTCCGAATCGTAGCCTTCCCCACACTCCGCGCCTCGTCAGGCCTTCGCAATTGCGCGCCTGGACGGGTATCAACGGCGCGAGAAAGCCACGCACGCATGTTCGGCGGACTGATCCAGAAAGTTTTCGGCACCAAGCACTCGCGGCAGATGAAAAAGCTGCAGCCGCAGCTCGATGCCATCAATGAGGCGGGCGAGAAGCTCAAGGACGTCGATGACGCCCAGCTCAAGATGAAGATCGACGCGTGTCGCGAGCAGTTCGACAAGGGGCGCTCCCTGGACGACTTGCTCATCGACGTCTACGCGATCGTCCGCGAGGGGGGTTGGCGCGTCCTCAAGATGCGGCACTACGACGTCCAGATGATCGGCGGCATCGCGATGCATCAGGGCAAGGTGCTCGAGATGCGCACTGGTGAGGGCAAGACCCTCTCCGCGACCTCGGCGTTGGTTCTCAACGCGCTCAGCGGTCGAGGCGCGCACCTCATCACCGTCAACGACTACTTGGCCAGTCGCGACGCCGAGTGGATGGGGGAGCTGTATAACTTCCTCGGCCTTTCGTGCGGCACGATCGTGCACGGCCTGTTCCACAAGGAGCGGCAGCGTTCGTACCGGTGCGACATCACGTACGGCACCAACAACGAGTTCGGGTTCGACTATCTCCGCGACAATATGAAGGAGACGATCGAGAAGTACGTGCAGCGAGAGCTGAACTTCGCGATCGTTGACGAGGTCGACTCGATCCTGATCGATGAGGCTCGGACGCCGCTCATCATCTCGGGCGAGGCCGACAAACCCGCAGACCTCTATCACACGGTCGACAAAGTCATGCCGTCGCTTCGGCGAGACATCGACTACGTCCTCGACGAGAAGCACAAGAGCGTGCAGCTCACCGATGCGGGCGTTGATCGCATCGAACGGGAGTTGAGCTGCAGCAACCTGTTCTCCCCCGAGAACAACGAGCTCCTCCACCACGTCAACCAGGGCCTTCGCTCGCACACGCTCTACAAGAAGGACGTGAACTATCTGGTGGACGGCAGCGAAGTGCTGATCGTCGATGAGTTCACGGGGCGCAAGATGGAGGGCCGCCGCTGGAGCGACGGTCTGCACCAGGCGATCGAGGCTAAGGAGGGCGTGCCCATCCAGCCGGAGAGCCAGACGCTCGCCACCATCACGTACCAGAACTACTTCCGCATGTACCGGAAGCTGGCGGGGATGACGGGTACGGCCGAGACCGAGGCCGAAGAGTTCCACAAGATCTACGATCTCGACGTCTTCGTCGTGCCGCCCAACCGGACCATCGTCCGCGACGACCGGGACGACTTCGTCTACAAGAACGAGCGCGGCAAGTTTCACGCCGTCGTCGCGGAGATCAAAGAGAAGCACGAGGGCGGACAGCCGATCCTGGTCGGCACGACCAGCGTCGAGAAATCCAACGTCATCCACCAGCTGCTCGACCGCGAGGGCATCCCGCACAACGTGCTCAACGCCAAGCAGCACGCAAGCGAGGCCATGGTCGTGGCGCAGGCGGGCCGCAAGTACGCGGTCACGGTCGCCACCAACATGGCCGGTCGCGGCACCGACATCATCCTCGGCGGCAACCCTGAGATGATGGCGCAGGAGCACTTCGACCCCGAGAAGCAGCCCGAGGAGTACGCGAAGCTGTACGAGGGGTTGAAGAAGCAGTGCGAAGCCGAGAAGGAGGAAGTCCTTTCCATCGGCGGTCTACACATCGTGGGCACGGAGCGGCACGAGAGTCGCCGAATCGACAACCAGCTCCGCGGCCGCGCGGGTCGCCAGGGCGACCCCGGTTCGTCTCAGTTCTACCTGTGCCTCGAGGATGACCTCATGCGCATCTTCGGGGCCGACAAGATCACCGGCCTGATGGAGCGCCTCGGCATGGAGGAGGACGTTCCAATCGAGGCTCCGCTGGTCAACCGTGCGATCGAGAACGCTCAGGAGAAAGTCGAAGCGATGCACTTCGACACTCGGAAGAACATCTTCGAGTACGACAACGTCATGAACGAGCAGCGCAAGGCGATCTACGCCCTGCGCAAGCAGATCCTCGAGGGTCGCTATCGCCCTGAGATCCTCGACGACAAGGCTCGCGAAGAGCAGCAAGAAAAGCTGCCCCCACCGCCGGAGGTTTCAGGACCGCACACGATCGAGTCCTTGTCTCAGGACATCCGCGAGAAGGTCGTGGGGCTCGTCGACGCGCACATCGCCGGGCTCATCGACGACGGGGCCGAGTCTGAGGGCAGCGACAAACCGTTCCCCAAAGATGGGGTCGACGCCGACGACCTCATGCGAAGTCTCTACCGCCACTACGGTGCGATGGTGGACCTCATCGAAGTGCGTCGGTCCTACAAGGACCTGTGCGACACCGCGGTCCGAGAAACCGCGGCGGCGTTGATTCAGCAGCGCGAGCGCTTGCACGACCTCGCGTTCTCGTTGGTCGAAAAGACCGTCGACGGACTGTGTCCCGAGGATGTCCACCCGGACGACTGGGAGGTCGAAGAACTCGAGACCCTGATGCTGGAGCGGTTCCACGCGAAGCTCGACCTGAGCTCGGTGCCTTCAAACCAGGAAGAACTGGTCGAGATCTGCTGGAGCGCCACCGAGTCACTCCTTCTCGAGCGTGAGAAAGACTACCGACTGACCGTTTATCTCTATCACATCCGCCATGCGTGGCTGAAGGAGATCGACGGGCAGTGGATCGCCCACCTCAAGAACATCGAGCACCTGCGAACCGGTATTGGCCTGGTCGGCTACGCCACCCGCGACCCGAAGAACGAGTACAAGATTCGGGGTTACGAACTGTTCCGGGACATGTGGGTCGGCATCGAGCAGACCGTTCTCGACAAGGTGATCATGCTCCAGCTGACCGAGGAGCAGCGACGTGAAGCCGAAGAGGGTGCCGAGTACGAGACGGCGCTGACCCGAGCCAACCAGCGCAGCGCTGGCGGTGGCGCAACGAAGCGTCGAGCGGCCGCCACAAAGGGCGAGCTCAACAAGCTTCAAGACGCGGCTCGCCGTGCCATGGAGCAGCTCAACGCGGCGGGCAGGGCAAAACCCGAAGTCAGTGCGTCGGAGCAGGTCGAAAAAGCGGTCAGGGCCGCGACCGCGAAGAAAGACATCGGCAAGGCGCGGCCCAACGACCCGTGTCCATGCGGGTCCGGCAAGCGCTACAAGAAGTGTCACGGCAAGTCAGCCAAGGCTGAGGCCTCGGCGAGCGCCTGAGCTTCCCTTCGCGCTTTTGAAACGGGCTCGCGGAACACCGCGGGCCCGTTTTCGTCTTTGGTGCCGCCGGAAATCGGTCGGACCTTGGTCCGATTCGGGGAATCGCAGTCCGCGCTCGTCGGTATCCCCCTCACGATGAGTGCAGGTGGAGTCAACGAGGCGGTCCGTGGTGCAGCGCAAGCGCGTCGCTGGGAGGCTCGGAAGCAGGCTCGGGCCGTGGGTCGCCGCGCCGTGTCCAGGCTGAACACCGAGTCTGCGGAGCCCTTTGTCTACGATCCCGTCGCCGATGCGCGTCCGGTCACTCCGGTTCAGCGTGTTCTGCGGCGGACGGTTGCGGTCTTCACCGCCCTGGTCATGGTCGTCATCGGCGGCGGGCTGATCTTTCTGACTGCGGTCAGTGGTGGCAAGGGCTACCAGGTCGCGCCAGTCTTGGCGCTGATGGTGCTGGTGATGTTCGGACTCCCGGCACTCGCCGTGTTGTACCGGCACCTTCAAGGCGTCTGGCACGAAACCCAGTAACGCTCACTCAACAACCTCACCAGGAGGGGCCCGCCGGTGACGCTCTACATGTCGACCCGGTGGGCTCGATACCCCGAGACGTTGGGTGCGCGCTCGAGTGCCTTCTCGATCCAGCGTTCGTCCTTCTCAGCGACGACGACGAGCCTGAGATTGGCGTCCTCGGAAAAGCCGTCGAAGCCCATGGCTTTCGCTTCGCCCCCGGTCATCACTTGGGCGTGTGTTTCGGCGAGGTCTTCGGCGCTCAGGAGGCCTTCTGCGTCGTTCCCAGCGGTCAGGTGAACTTCGAACACGATCACCCCCCAAGGTTCGCGCGCTCGAGGCGTCAGGGCAAGACCCCGGCCGGCAGACGCAGCGTGACGCAGGCACCAGGAGCGAGGTTCTCGGCCGATACCGCCCCTTCATGGGCGCCGGCGATGCGTCGAACAAGGGCCAGACCGAGTCCGAGGGCTCCCTTGCCGTCCGCTCCCTGGTACCCGCGTTCGAATGCCTTGTCCAAGTCCTCGAATCCGGGCCCACGGTCTTCGACCTGGATGAGGACGTCGTCGCCGTCCCTGGAGAGCCTGACTGCCGTGAGTCCCGCGCCGTGCTCCTGCGCATTGCGGATGAGGTTGGCGAGTGCCTGCAGGAGCAACGCCGGGTCCGCGTGAACGGCGAGGGTCTCGGCGACGGCCTCCAGCAGGGTGGGGTCGACATCGGCACGCTCGAGCGCACGAAGGCTGAGTGCCACGGCATCCAGCGGCTGACGGTCCAGCCGCGCAAAGTCCAAGCGGGAGTTGGCGAGCAGCTGTCCGACCAGCGCATCGATAGCCTCCACCTCGCGATCGAGCTCGTCCATGAGTGCGTGCTCGGTGTTCGACTGACGGGCGGTGTCGAGGAGGACACGGACGTGACCCAGAGGCGTGCGGATCTCGTGGCTGACGGAGGCCAACAGCTCGCGCTCTGCACTGACCATCGACTGGATCCGCGCCGCCATGTCGTTGACCGCCGCAGCGATAGCCTGAAGCTCCATGCCGTGCACGCGACCGGTCATGCGGGCATCCAGGTTGCCCTTGCCGATCTCCTGGGTGACGCGGACCAGCTGCGCCAGGGGTCGCGTGAGGTGAAACGCGATGGCGCCCGAGGCCATCCACAGCACCATGCCGCCCACGACGAAGGGCAACCAGATGCGACGGGGTCCCCACGACTTGGGGACACACGCAAGCACCTCGCCGCGGTGCGGAACTTCGAGCGTGTAGGGCCGCTCGCAGGTGGGGCCGTAGGCGTCGAGTTGCGTGCCGGCGGAGTCGAGCACCTGGATGCCGAACCCAAGGTCGCTCGCGAGCGTCTGCGCGAGTGCTCGGCGCGCGTCGTTGTCGTCCCAAACGGCCTCGAATCGGTGCGTCGCAAACTGAGTGAACGCGACCTCGTGGTCCGTTCCGGAGCCGCTCCACACCCATGCGGCCGTGCCGCTGAGCAGCCCGGTGAGGAGGATCGCCACCCCAAACCACGCGAACAGGCGTCGCCGGAGTCGTCGACGAAAGTACCCAAGCAGCGGGTTGGCAGGGCGATGCCGCCTGCGGTGGCTGCTCAAGTGTCTGTGCTCCGCGTGAACACGTACCCCACGCCGCGCACGGTGCGAATGCGGTCGGCACCCACCTTCTTGCGCAGCTTCGAAATGTGGACGTCCACGGTCCGCTCGCCGACGGTCGCGTCGTCGCGGCCGGCCTCGGCCAGCAACGAGGCTCGAGGGACGACGCGACCGGCACGACGCATCAAGGCGAGGAGCAGGTCGAACTCGAGTCCCGTCAGCTCGACGGCGCGGCCTTCGACCCGGGCCTGCCGAGCGGCGACCTCAACCTCGACCCCGGCCTCGCTCAGCCGAGCCGCGGCGACCTCGGGGTGAAGACGTCGCAGGACCGCGCGCAGCCGCGCCAGCAGCTCCCGAGAGCTGAAGGGTTTGGCGATATAGTCGTCTGCGCCCATCTCCAGCCCGACGACGCGGTCGGCCTCGTCCCCGCGGGCGGTCAGCATGATCACGGGGATCTGGGTTCGGGCTCGGATCCGTCGAAGCGTCTCCAGCCCATCGATGCCCGGCATCATCACGTCGAGCAGCACAGCGTCGTACGTCTCTCGGTCGAGGGCATCGAGGCCCATCGCACCCGAGCGAGCGTGCTCGAGTACGACATCGTTGGGCGCCAAGAATCCGCGCAGCAACTCGAACAGCCGCGCGTCATCGTCGACCAGCAGGACCCGAACCGCCACGGGCCTACTCTACCGCCAGCTGCGGCGATGGCCGAAGTGTTGGCTCAGCGCGGCCAGGCGCTCGCGTTGGTGGGGGTCGAGGACGTCGTGAACGCGGGCGAGTGCGCCCACGAGCTGCTCTCGGACCTCTCGAATGCGCTCGTCCTGCCGGGCGAAGCTCTCACCCATGATCTCCTCGTCGAAGGACTCCCCGCGCATCGCGTTGGTGATGTCGTCCCGCGACAGCCGGAACTCGCCGCGGAGTTCTTGCGTCTTGTCCGCGAACTGCTCCGCCTCGTTGCGGATCACGCGGTATTGCTCGGGGGTGGCCTCGAGCTCAGAGGCGAGCCAGCCGGCCATGTGTTCGGTGCCGCGGGAGCGCATCCCCCAGCGAGGTCCTGCGGGACCGTGGCTCCAGTCCGGACCATCGCTCGAGCGCGTAGGGCCCCAGCGTCCGCGGTGTCCGTGACCCCAGCGGGGTCCGTGGGTGCCGTAGCGACGGCGGTGAGAGAACCGATAGGCTCCGTAAACGAGGGCTGCACCAACAAAGATTCCGATCATTGTGTCTGTCTCCTTGCTCAACAGCTTGGGTCGCGCTTGTTTCGCGAGTTCGCGGGTCTTCATGAAGAAGTGTGAAGAAGGGGGCCGTGTTTCGCGCCCACAGCTCCGAGGGCCTCTGTTATGAAGGAAGGTATGCGAAGGACTGGTTTGTGGGTGCTGGGCGCGTTTTTGGCTGCTTGTGGTGGTGATGCTGACGCGGGCTCCGCGGGCGGAAGCACCGGCGACGAGGTCGCGTCGAGTTCGACCACGGAGACCCCGAGTACTACCGCGGTCACGGAAACGGGATCCTCGAGCGGCACGACGGATCCGGTGACCACCGATCCGCCCACGACCGCGACGACCACCGGCGTGGCCCAGAGCAGCACCACGGAAGCGACCGCCGAGAGCGGGAGCACCACCGAGGACTGCACGCTCGGCGAGCTCGACTGCGGGTGCGATGAGGGGTCCTGCGTCGACGAACTCGAGTGCACCGCGGACGTGTGCACCGCCCCGGGCGCATGCGAAGACGACGAGTGGGGCGACATCACCTCCGAGGACGCCGCACATTTCCTCGGGATGATCGACGACGACGACGACAACGGCGGCAACGTGCTGGGGGTGCTGACCGGGCCCGACGACGTGGACTGGTTCCGCTACGACGGGGAGGATTCCTTTTTCGACGACGTGGACCCGTTCCGGACGATCGCCGCGTCCGCGGGCGTCCGATTTTGCAAGTTCGCCGAGTGCCCCGACGGTATCGGCGACACGAACTTTGATTGTGCGGAAGGCTCCGTCGCGACGACTTCACCCGATGGGCGTCCGGGCTGCTGCGCGGATGCAGTGCTTCATGTGACCGATGCCATCTGCGGATCGACCGCGATCAACGATGACAGCATGAGCATCTGGATTCGCGTGGATCAGGCCGAGGACGCTTGCGTCCAGTACGCTTTCGACTACCATTTCTAGGCAGGTTGGCGGCCATCCCCACTTGAGATGGAGCCCGAGCTAGAGGCTGATTCGCGCCAGCCACGGCGTGCCGAGGAGAGCTTCTTCCCCTCCAGCCTCCCCGCCCGCGACGTCGGACAAGCCATACATCGCCACGGCATCATTCGAGACAGCGCACGCAATGCCGAATCCCTCCTCGCCGTCGACCAGGAAGTCCCGCGCGTCCCAGGTGGTTTCGAGATTGGCGTCGAAGCGAATGACGAAAGGGATCTGCAAGAAGGTGTTGTTTTCGACCTTCGAGCCGGTCCCACACACGACAAGTGACCCGTCGTGGGAGACGTCGATGTCGAATGCTCGATCGGCCCTGTCGTCGGAGCCTGCAGAACCGAAATGCTCCTGCGATAGGATCGCACCGTCTGGTGAGACCCGGGTCACCTCGAATCCGTTTCCCCGGTCTCCCTCGGATACGAAACTGACGGCATATGCGCCTCCGTCGGGACGAGCCGCAACCCGGTGGTTCAGGCTGAGTTGCTCGCTCAAGCCGGTCACCCACTGCAGGGATCCTGTGTCGGTCACTTTTTGCAAACAGTAGCTGGAAGAGGTTGCGCAGGAGGCGGGGGCATCGGCGAGAATGTCCCCGAACGAGACGAGGACATCTCCGTTCGAAGTTGCGAGTTCGAAGACTGCCCCGACTGCCGTCATTTCCGTCCAACCGTCCGTCGTGCCGTCGGGATTGAAGCGCGCAATGCCGGTTTGGCTGGTTGTCCCGAAGAGCGCGAGGCCCGTCGACGCAATCTGAGGGCCGAATAATTCCCCGCTGGGGGCAGAGCCGAGCGTCCAGGCGTTGTTCGTTTGGCCCGTCGCAGGGTCGAGGAGCTGAACCGTCCAGTTGCCGCCGGCAGTCACCGCAACGGCGAGTTCTTTGCCAACCGGGGAGACCGGGGACTTCACTCCGTTTGTAAACTCATGCGTCCATTGCAACTCGAACCCCGTGGCTTGCGAAGATAAAAACTCGCTCACTCGTCCGCCACCAGTGTTGGTAATCGCACTGAGGAAGACGCTGTCGTCGCGGGTTGATACAGCGCCGCCCGCGAGAACCGCGAGGCTCCTTGCCTGTAGAGCTCCGGTGAAGCCGAGGTCCTCAAGCGCTTCGAGGTTGCCGCCCGCGATGTTGATCGAGACTTCCACGGTGTCCTCGTCAGTCGCGCCATTTCCGTCGACAACGACGGCCCGGTAGGTTCGTAGACCGGAGTCGTCGCTCGCGAGCGGGTCGGACTGTTCGAAAGGCGTCTCGGTGTCGGTCCCAACCAGCGTGTCGTTGGCAAAGAACTCGACCGAGGTCACACCTGCGTCCGCCTGGACCTCAGCTGTCAGCAGTACAAGCGCGTGGTCCGTGATCGCTTCGGGCCGATCAGACCCATCCAGAAGGAGTTCGATCGAAGGCGGCCCTGACGGACTATCCGTGTCGCGATCGCCGGAGGCTGAGGACCCGTCGGGTGCGGAAGTCGTTCCGGGCCCAGTCTGAGCATTGCCGACGGTGGTGTCTTCGCCCATCGTGTCGCTGGAAGATGGTTGTGAGTCCGTGCTCGCTTCGGTGTCGCCTTCCGGCACCGTCGGGCTGAAACAACCACTTGAGAGACCGGCTGATAGGCAGGTCACGACGCTGAGCGCTCGCATTCTGTGACCCTACCCGCGCCGGACCGCAGCCGACAAGCGCCCGCGGCTCCGAGGAACAGGTACGGCGAACCCGCCGAGTCGCAGGAAAAATGGTGCCAGTTCCGACGCGAGGTACACTGCTTTGACGTGTCGACGGAGCGAGATGGCGCGCTGTTCTGGCTCCCCGGCGCCTTTGCGCTTGAGGTGCTGGCGTGGGAGGTTGGCTCGCGGATGGGGTTGGGAATCGCCGATCCCACCTGGGAGGAGCTGGGGCGGAGCATCGACATCGAGCGCATCACCTGGGGACTCGGTGGTGCCATCGTCGTTCTGTTCGCGTTGTTCATGGCGCTGTCCAATCGGCGTCGTACCGCCCAAATCTCCTTCGTTCAGCTCATCGGCGTGCTGGCGCTGGCGGCGTATTGGATCGGGGCGTCGATGCTCGCAAGCGGGGCGGTCGTGATGCTTGCGACGGTGGCCGCGGTTGTCCTGAGCCACCGCAGCAGCGACGCCTGAACTCCCGATGGTGACGAGGGATTGGAATTCCGCGCTTCCAAGAGCAGCCGGCGGGACAACCGTTCCCCGCGCAGGGATAACGAAAGCATGAACGCTGCATCGCTCGACGCCGTCCTGAGCCAGTTCCACGCCACCGCACCCACGTATGACGGCGGGATGAGCAGCCACGGGCCGATGGTCCTCGAAGCCCTCGAGACCGCTGGCCTCACGGAGTTCGCCGCGGCGTTTGCGAAGGAGGCCCTCCCCACGCTCGAGCCGCTGCACCCTCCCGATGAGGGAGCGCTCGGGCTGGGGGACGCGCGGGAGGCCGAGTGGATTGCGCACTATCGGGACCGTATCCAGGCGGCGTCGGTCGAGACCGTGGTGCGGGAGGCCCTTCCTGCACTGCTGCCCGGCGCGATGGCAGGCGCGACGCATGGTCTGATCCGGCTCTCGCACGCGGTGCGGGGGTGGGGCCGTGCCCCATCGGCGGTCCGAGCGGAGGAGGTTGCCCATGCACTTGGATACTGGGCCTCGGCGTTTCAAACCCTTCCCGGTGATGTCGGCACTTCGCCGTCGGTCGGTCTTCATCAGGCCATGGCGGCGCTGCCCGGTTTGACCAAGGCGGAGCGTTCGAAGGCTGGACTGATTCTCGATCGCGTTCGCGCACTGGACGGTGTGCAGCGCTTCGCCGACGCGATTGCGGCGGTCGATCTACGAGAACAATCCACCTCGGAGTTCATCTCGGACATGGTGGGAATCGCGGCGAGGCTGATGTTGACCTCTCCTGGCGCCGGGTTTGCCTATCTTCACGCCATCACCGCCACGTCTGCCGTCCGTTCGCTGCTGCCGCTGATCGATGCATCTTCCGAGCTGGCCGTGCGACACGCGGTCTTCCACTGCGTCGCGGCGCTGCATGCCGCGCACGGCGGGTCCACCGGGTGGCTGTCGTGGACGCCTCCGCAGTCGCTCCCCGACCCTCGAACGCTGGTTCTCGAAGCGGCGCGCTCCGGGGGAGACCACGCGGTCAAGCTCGCCGTGACCGTCATGGGCGAGGTCTCGCGGCGCTCCGACCCGGCGCTGTTGTGCGCGGCGGCGGTGGAGATCAAGCGGACACGAGGGTAGCGAGGGCGCGCTGCATGTCTCGCTCGTGCTGCGCCGCGGGATCCTGGACCGCGAGGCCCATCGCGACCGTGCGATGCAGCAGTGCCTGGACCTCGAGGAGGCGGTGGAACATCGCGGCCCTCTGGTCTTCGAGAGCCCGCAGTCGATCGAGGCCCTCGAGAACGGGTTGGCGCGCCGCGGGTGGGTCCTTGCGAGCCTCGGAGGTCGACAGGGCTCGAACCATCGCGCCTTCGTCGAGCGTCGAGAGCTCGGTCGAGATGTCGCCAAGACGCTCCGTAGAGCGTTCGACAGCGCCAACGAGCGACTCGACCGGTGCTGTGACCAGGTCGAGTTCGGCCGCGTCGGTGCCATGAAGTGCAGCTCGATGGTCGACCAAGCGTTGAACCATCAGCGCGAGATCGGCGATGACGGCTCGGACGTCGGAGGGCGGGTTGGCCTGCAGCAGCGTGGCGAGTCGGCCGACCAGCGGGTCTGAAGCCGGCAGCGCGACCGGAGCCTCCCGGAGCCGAAACGTGCCGGGCGATCGCTTTTCGATGGCGCTGTTACTGAAACGAACCAGCATTGCACCCGCGGCGGCGATGAACACCACCAGCGTGGGAACCCAGATCGGCGCGGAGACAAACTGCAAGAGCGTCACGAAAACCCCGACCAGGACGACGCTCAGACCCAAGAACTGCAGACCGTTCGTACGAGATGCGGTCGGGCTGACGAGCGCGACCTTGAGACCGTGATCTTGCATCTCGTCGCGCAGCACCACCGCGCTGTCGTGGTCCAGGTCGGAGTAGAGCCGGGCCGGCAGTCGGATGCGGCCGATCTTTTCATCGTCATCGTACAGGTGCACGTTCCCGATGATGAACTCGGGCGCTCGCATCGGAGCTCGAGAGAGCGCGGTGAGAAAGCGCTGCAGCCATTCGAGCTTCGTGGCGTCTTCGCTCAGCGCTCGAAGCTCCAGGCCCCAGCCTCGCTCGCCGAGCGGCACATGGACGAATCGCACCGCCACCCGCCCGCAGCTCAGACACAGGCGCTGGCCGATCCGAAGCGAGGCATCGCAGTGCTGGCAGGTCGTGGTGCCCTCGCCGAGCGCGAGCGCCGACCCTCCGCGAAGCACCCACGTGATGTCCGAGGCGCTGGGAGGGCGAGCTTCGGGGTGCTGCTCGAGCAGCCGAGGCAACAGTTCCGCAAGCGCGAGCGGCACATCCGCCCGAAGCGTACCCAGCTCGGGGAGCGGGGTGCGTTCGCGAAGCAACGCGGGCCCGTCGTCGAAGGGGAGCGATCCGGTGAGGGCGTGCCACATCAGCGCGCCAATGCTGTACAGGTCGCTGCGCTGGTCGATCGTCGTCTTGAACAGCTGCTCGGGGGCGGCGTAGGGGCTGCCCTGCAGCAGCAGGCTCGAGGCGGTGTGGCTCGAGAGCACGTCGACCCGGGCCAGTCCGATGTCGCACAACACGATGCCACCGCCGCGGGTACGAAGGACCTGCTCGGGTCTGAGGTCACGCAGGACCGCGCCGGCTCGATGAATGCTGTGGACCGCGTCGGTCAGGCCGGAGAACACCGCGGTGAACTCCTCCAGCCCGATCGGGGCCCGGGCCAGGATTGTGGTGAGGCTCTCCGCGTCGGGCACCACACGCATGCGCCACGGGGATGGGGCCGCCG